>JANMHL010000145.1:0-3430 GCA_031375125.1 Novosphingobium sp.
CGATCACCGCGCGATCGGCCGATCTGAAAGACAGCTTCCGCACCCGCAAATCGAAGATCCACAAAGACACCACGCTCGGCGCGATCATCGAACAGATCGCCGCCGCGCACCAGCTCACCCCGCGTTGCCATCCGGATCTGGCGGCGACGGCCGTCACGCTGGCCGAACAGGCTAACAAAAGCGATATGCAGTTCCTGCGCGATCTCGGGCGGCGCTACGATGCGATTGCCACGGTCAAGGATGCCAGCCTGATCTTCACGCCGCACAATGCCCGCACCACCGCCACCGGCGCGGCCATTCCTATTTTCACGGTCACCCGCCAATCGGGCGATAGATATTCATATTCCCGCGCCGAGCGCGAACGCGCGCAAGACGGTGCCGAGGCCCAGTATCACGATCAGAACGCTGCCCAGCGCAAGAAGGTGACCAAGGGCGGCAGCAAACGGCGGCGGCTCAAACGGGTCTACGCCAGCGAGGCCGACGCCGCCCACGCCGCGCAGAGCGAAACCAACCGCAGCAAGCGCGCCACCGCCAAGCTTTCGATCACGCTGGCGCTGGGCAATGCCAGCATTGGCGCCGGGCACCGCGTCACCGCGCGCGGCTTCAAGACCGAAATCGATGCGCTCAATTGGCGGGTCGCCTCGGTCGATCACACCATGGACGGCAGCGGCGGGTTTGTGACCAGGCTCGAGCTTGAGGTTGCGGGCTGATCGCATCCAGCCCCAAATTGCGAAATTGCGCAATTTCGCAATTTCGGGCATATTTGAAGCCATGCCGCTCGCCCTCCTCGCCGCCGCCGCGCTGGTCCAATGCACCGTCACCGATGGCGATACCCTGCGCTGCGGCGCCGAACGCGTCCGCCTGATTGGGATAGATGCCCCCGAACTGCCCGGCCACTGCCGACCCGATCGCGATTGCGTGTCGGGCGATGCGTTCGCCAGCACCCGCGCGCTCGAACGCGCAATCGATGGCAGGCCGGTGCGTTTGGAACGCCACGGCAAGGATGCCTACGGGCGCACCCTGGCCTTCGCTTTCGTCGGTCCGGTCAACCTGTCCTGCGCCCAGCTCCGCGCCGGCCAGGCAATCTACGTGCGCCGCTGGGATGTGAACGGCACCGTGGGCCGCTGCCTGCGCTGATCAACTAGGCCCGACTGCCTTTGCAAGCGCAGCCTTGTAGGCATCGACTTCGGCCGGGAGCAGCACCTTGTCGAACCGCGCCAGCACTTTGCCGTTCAGCACCAGATACTGCGCAAAAATCGGGGCAGATTTGGCTATGCCATCGATGTAATCGTGGCGCGCTTTGGCGGCGGCAGGATCGGCAAACACTTCGATTGTGTTCTCGCCCGTATCATCATCTGGCCCCGGTTTCGGGTGGCGCGCATCGAAGAACATGACCTTGCTGGCATATTGGCCCGGTCTGCCCAGCAAATGGTTCGTATCGCTGGAAGCATCCAGCACCACCAAATCCTTCACCGGCAGCCCCGCTGCGGCAAACGCCTTGGCAACATCAGCAGCGGTATCGATCTTGACCGCAGCGACCTCTTGCTGGGCACCATCGGATTTCGCCTGGCACCCGGCCACCAGCAGCGCCAGCGCCAGCACGGCAATTTTCAAACGCATCACATCTTCCTCCCGATCCAGACCACCCGGCCCACCACGTGCAATTCGTCTTCGCTCGCCTCGATCGGCGAGACCACCGGGTTATCGCTGTTGAGCTGGAACATCCCCGAGGGCAGCCTTCGCACCCGCTTGATTTGCGCAAGCTCGCCATAGCCCAGCGCCCAGATGCGGTCCTGCCGGTCGATCACGTTCTCCGCCCGGTTGACCAGCACATCATCGCCATCAAGGATCGTCGGCAGCATCGAATCCCCGTCGCCGCGGGTCAGGAACACATCGCTCGGCCTGCCGCGCAGCGCCCGGTCAAGCCAGTCCTGCCGGAACGGCACCCGCTTTTCGCTGACATATTCGTCCACCAGCGAGCCGCCGCCCATCGAATAGGCGATATCGACATCGGGGATCATCCGCATGCCCAGCTGCTCGGCCAGCAATGTCGGCAACTCGGCACCTTCATCCGGGTCATCGATCTCGCCGACCAGGTAGCTGGTCGATGTGCCAAGTGCTTGAGCAATTTCGTGCAAGAAACGCGGCTTTAGCGTCCGACCCATGATCACGCTGTTAATCGAAGGTTGCTTGACCCCTGTCAGCCGAGCGAGCGCGGATTGCGTCAACCCGCGCTTTTTCATGAGTTTTGCGACTCGTTCGGGCAGGACCGCGCTCACGCCCCCGGCCTATACGAACACGAATAATCGCGACTTCAACTTTTTCCTATTGACCGTTATACGATAATCTATAATTGTCCCATTCATGGACGCCGCCGCAATCATCCCGACCCGCTTCGAAGCCCTGCTCATGGTGCGTAACCAGTTCGCTACCGAACAGGACATGGCGGATTTCTTCGGGGTGACCCAGCCCACCGTCTGGCGCAGGCTCAACGTGACCAAGCGGCTCCCGTGCGAAAATGGCGAGTGCCTCCGCGCCGAGGAACTGCCTCACCCGGTCCCGGCTTTCTGGCTGCGGCCCGATGTCTACCGCCGCCCCGATGCCGCTGACCGGCGCGGCGCGGCTCGCTTCCTCGGCGTCGATCAGCGCGCCCACCGTCTCAAGCGCGCCTGATCATGACGCGGAGGGGCACACACATTCAGATCCGGACCAGCCTTCGCCCAAACGGGCTGGCCCGGCGCGTGGCAGCGGGCAGTCCCGCAACCTCCCCCGCTGCCACGCAATCCGGCTTCCTTTCCGATGAGGCCGCGGCATGAACGCGCAGGCCGGGATCAAACCCGAGGTTCCCGCCGAACTGCTCGGCCAGGACGATGATCCGCGCACCGGGGGCCTGCGCTGCCCGCATTGCCGCTTTCCCGGCGAACGCCGCACCAGCAGGGCTGTCTCCGATACCTTCCGCGAGATTTACTATTCGTGCCCCAACCCGCTGTGCGGGCACAGCTGGAAGGCCAGCCTGGCTTACGATTACGGCCTCTCGCCCAGCGCGATCCCCGATCCGCGGGTCGATCTGCCGCTGCGCCCGATGGAGCGCGCAGACGTGATCGACGATGCGCGCAAGCGCAGCCTGCCCGGCCCCGACCCCGGCCAGCCCACCCTGTTCGACTAACCTTCCTGCCCGCCAGCACGCCCGCCCGCGCCGGACCCGATTCCGGACACGCCCTTCCCTTGCCCGCCGCCACCACAGAAAGTCCCCATGCGCGACGATATCCGCCAAGAAGTGCTGACCCAGATCAAGCGCGATTACGGCTTCTCGGCCGAGCAGGGCGATTGGCTGCAAAAAGGCAAGTGCCCGCAATGCGGCAAGAAGGAACTGTTCACCTCGCTGGCCAAGCCGTGGGTGCTGCGCTGCGGCCGCGCCAACCGCTGCGGG
>JANMHL010000150.1:0-2784 GCA_031375125.1 Novosphingobium sp.
GTTGTCTCCGGCGGTGGCCCGGCAATCGAACGGCTACGTGGTCCGCACGACCACGATGCGGGCCGGTCCGGCCTATGATTATCCGGCGGTCCAGCGGCTGTACCGCAATTCCAGCGTGGCGGTTTATGGCTGCCTGCGGGACTGGAGCTGGTGCGACGTCGGCACCCGCTATGCCCGCGGGTGGGTCGCCCGCCGCGACCTCTCGGTTAGCTATCTTGGCCGCCGCCGCAATGTCGGCTCGTCGATTGGGCTGGTGATCGTGACGTTCTCGTTCGGAAACTATTGGGACAATCACTATCGCACCCGGCCGTTCTATTCCCAGCGGACCCGGTGGCAGCAGCAATATACCAACAACTATCGCCCTGAATGGGGCCCGCGTCCGCGCCCGCAGACGGTTGCCCCGCAACTGCGCCCACCACGGGCTACCCGGCCAGTTCCGCAGAGCAATTCGGGCGCAAAACGGATCCAGCCCGCCCCCGCGCCCCGGGCCGCACCTACCCAAAAGAAGCCGCAAACCGGTGCCGGTAATGACCAGCAGAGAAAGTCTGAAAAGGGCCGCAAGCCGCCGGGCTGATGCTATCCTCCGGCGTTTGGTGGGCGCTGCGCTGAATCTATGGGCCGACTTTCGATCAAAACCCTGCCGCTTGGCATGGGTGCCCTGCTTTTGGGGTTGCGATCAGACTGACAGCTCGGCCACCGATCCGTCACCTAACGACCCGGTCGCCCTTCGCACTTAGTTCTGAAACGCGCGCAAATGGGCCAGCATTCGGTCCTGTAAAGGACTGCCGGCATAGAGCCGCCGCATCTGCAGTTCCTGCTGCGCGGGGGTAAAGCCGGTCCCGATCCGGTGCAGTTCGGCAATCAAGGGCTCGGCCTCAGCGTGGCGTCCGGTTTCCGCCAGCACCCCGGCCAGCAGCATGGTGGCGGGGGCATAAAGTGGGACCAGATCGAGGCTGCGGCGAAATTCGGCGCTGGAAGCCTCAAACTCTCCGGCCCGGGCATGGCCGACCCCGGTCCAGGCCGCGGCGATGAATTGCAGGTGTGCTTCGGGCTCAAGCTTGCGGTAGGTCAGGAACTGCTCGATCCCCTCACGATTGCGGTCGAGCATGATATTGGCCAGCCCCGCCGCGAAGTGGGCAAAGCCATAACCATGGCGGGTGCGGATCGCCTTTTCCGCCAGGGTCAGGCCGCGCTCGGGCTGGAGAACGTAGCAGCAGGCGGCAGCAGCATTGCCCAGCACCGCCGGGTTCGCCGGATCGAGCGCCAGGGCCTGATCGATGTGCCCCCGGACCCGGTCAATATCGGCGGTATTATCGGGCACGGCAATGTAGAACAGCCCGCCATCGGTCAGCGCCAGCACCGAATGGGCCAAGCCATAGTCGGGCGCGATTTCGACCGCGCGGCGCGCTTCGTTCAGCGCCAGCACCATGTTTTCGGGCGTAACCAGGCGGTTGGCGGCCATGGCCCGGGCCAGGCATTCCCACGCGGTCAGATCGCTCGGCTTGTGCAGCGCGCGCTCCATTTCGAGCCGGTAGACATTGGTATCGAGCGTGGCCGCAACATCGAGCACCAGCTCTTCCTGCAGCGCCGCCAGTTCGGCCACCGGGCGTTCAAAGCGCTGGTTCCAGACGATTTCACCCTTCGCAGTCTCGATCAACTGGGCAGTGACCCGCAGCACTTCGGCAGCGCGGCGAACGTTGCCCTCGAGCACGTAACGGACCCCCAATTGGCGGCCCATCTCTTCGAGATCGAGCACCGGCGCGTTGCGGAACCGGGCGGTGGCAGAGCTGGCGATCACCCGCAGGTTCACGCCTTGCGAAAGCGCATCGACGATGTCTTCGCAAATCCCGAAGGCAAAGCTTTCATCGTCGGGCAGGCCCGAGCGGTTGGAGAACGGCATCACCGCCAGCGATGGGGCTTCGCCGCGGCGGGCTTTGGCCGGGACTGGCGCCGCAGGGGTAACGGCTGCCACTGGCGCAGTGCTTTCGCGGCCCAGAAAGACCCGGATGTCTTGAACCAGCCGCTGCCATTCGGGCGCGCGGCGGTCGCCGTCCCAGCCGATGAGATCAGTGGTCTGGGTCAGCTCGAACATGATCGGGCGCTCGCACGGTTCGATCGTGATCGGCAGCATGGTCTTGGCGCGGTCAGCCAGCGTCGCCTCGGCCCGGACCCAGCGTGAGACGACCGAGCGCGGGCTCCACAGCACGATCACCGCCTTGGCCCCGCGCAAGGCCGCTTCGGTCACTTCGTCATAGGCCTGCCCGGCGCGCAGGGACTGGTCCCACCACACCACAAAGCCATCGGCGATCAGGGCTTCGGCGATCCGCCGGGCCTCGTCGATGTCTTCTCGGTTATAGGAGACGAAAATGTCGGTCACGTTGGCGCCAGCCCCTTCGCATAAATCCTTACACCGCGCCGGGCCAAGGCAAAAGCCGATTCGGATTCTGCTGAACGTGGTGCTAGCCTCGCAGCGGGTGCGTGGCTGGTTTGGGGGAAGCAATGCAGAAAGACACGCGGCGGATCCGGGTGGCGGTGCTGGGCGGCGGGGTCGGCGCGATCACGGCGGCGGCAGAGCTGAGCGCAACGGCGGAGTTGCGCGCCAAATATGCCGTAACAGTTTACCAGCAGGGCTGGCGGCTGGGCGGCAAAGGCGCGAGCGGGCGCAACGCTGCACTCGGCCAGCGGATCGAGGAGCACGGCCTGCACATGTGGCTGGGGTTCTATCAGAACGCCTTTGCGATGATCCGCGAGATTTACGGTGAATGGGACAAGGCGCCGGACAAC
>JANMHL010000204.1:0-4605 GCA_031375125.1 Novosphingobium sp.
GGATATCCATGCGCGCCGGTTCAATACGCTGTTCCGGTATCGCTGGGACCGGATCGTCGAATTCCTCAAGCTCCACTATGTCCTCAGCCGCCGGACAGAGCCGTATTGGCTGGCGCAGCGCGATCCTGCGACCATTCCCGATCAACTGGCCGAGAACCTGTTGCTGTGGCGTGACCAGCCGCCTTCGGCGTGGGATTTTCCGCAAATCGACGAGGTTTTCGCTGCCGCCAGCCAGCAATATGTGCTGTATGGCATGGGCTTTGAGGTTCCCTGTGCGGGTTCGGCGAGCGCCGCCGATGCTGCAGCGATCGCCCAACTGGCCGAAGTGCGCGAACGTTCTCGGCAATTGGCGTCGGCGCTGCCGGAAAACCGAACATATTTTGATGCTCTGGTTGCCGAAGCGGCGTGAGTTAACCCGGATATTTGAAGGCACCAACGATGAGCAACCACCAAATCCTGAATTTCGCCGAACACGCCGATTTGCGAATTAGGACAGCGGCAGGCGCCGAACTGGGCGATGGCGTGATGGCCAGTCTGGCGGTCCCCGCCGAATTTCACCGGCTGGCCTGCGAATATCCGATCCTGTTTCGCGTCAATGCAGAGGACGGGACTTTTTCAGCGCTGGCGCTGTTCGGGTTCGAACAAGGCGAAAACCTGTTCATCGAAGCGGGCAGTTGGGATGCGGTCGGCAAGCCCTTGGCGATGGCCGTGCAACCGTTCCTGGTGGGCCGGCCACAGAGCGGGCAAGGTGCCGCGCAAGTGCACGTTGATCTGGACCATCCCCGGATCGCCAGCGGCGGGGAGGGCGTACGGGTCTTTGACGATAGCGGCCAACCGTCACCCTATCTGGAAGAAACGGCCGAGCTGCTCGGAACGCTGGACGCAGGCTATCAGGCCGCCGCCGATTTCTATGCTGCGCTGGCCCGCTATGATCTGCTCGAGCCGTTTTCGATGGACGTCACGCTGTCGGGCGGGGTGGCTCACCGAATGGTCGGCTATCATCTGATCAACGAGGAAAAGCTCGCGCAGCTTGAACCCGCCGTGCTGACCGAACTGCATCGCGCCGGATATCTGGGGCAGATCTACATGGCGATTGCCTCGCTCGGCAATCTGGGCAAGCTGGTCCGGCGCAAGAACCGGCGATCCGATGGCTGATCCGGCACCTCTGCTGGCCGGGCTACCGCGCGTAGCCGAAGTGACGGTTACTCCGGACGGTCTCGATGCGCTGCTGACGGGGGCGGAGCAACCTTTTGTCGTGCGTGGCCTGGCGGCAGACTGGCCGCTGGTGCAAGCCGGTATGACCTCGATCGCTGCCGCTGGCGATTACTTGAAGGACCACGCCCGGGCCCGGAATTTTCCGGTCAACATCGGCGAACCAGGCGCGGGCGAACGACTGTTCTACGACCCGGCAATGGAAGTGAACTTTCGGATGGCGCAGGGTCCGTTTCCGGCGATCATGGACGGCATCCTGGCCAATCAGGACAAGCCCGATGCGCCAGTCATCTACCTTTCCTCGATCGACATCGGTGGATATTTTGACGGGCTGGGCGAAGCCAACCGGGTTGCGCTGGGTGGGCGTCAGCCGCTTGAAAGCATCTGGATCGGTAATCGAACCCGGATTGCTGCGCACAACGACGTGCCCGACAACTTGGCGGTTTGCGCGGTTGGTCGGCGGCGTTTCACGGTTTTTCCGCCCGAACAGCTGACCAATCTCTATCTTGGTCCGTTGGAGAAAACGCCAGCTGGCCGGCCGGTCAGCATGGTCGATTTCAGCGCGCCCGATCTGGCTACTTACCCGAATTTTGCCACTGCGCTGGCCCATGGCCAAGTGGCCGAGCTTGAGCCGGGCGATGCCGTGTTCGTGCCGTCGCTGTGGTGGCATCATGTCGAAGGGCTGACGCCGTTCAACGTTCTGGTGAACTATTGGTGGCGTGATGTGCCGCAATTTCTGGGCCAACCCGAAGATGCGCTTTACCACGCCATCCTGGCCATCCGCGATATGCCCGAACCGGCCAAGAAGCGTTGGCAGCAGCTGTTCGAACACTACGTCTTTGGCGACGGAACCGATCCGGCCGGCCATCTGCCCGACCATGCCAAAGGCATTCTGGGGCCGCTGTCTGCCGAGACTGCAGGCCAGATCAAAGCCAAACTCTTGAGAGGACTTTCACGATGACAGCTGACCCAAAACTGCGGGTAGTGGTAGCGGGCGGCGGCACGGCCGGCTGGATGACTGCGGCGGCGCTTTCCAATACACTGGGTTCGGTGATCGACCTGACCTTGGTTGAATCCGATGCGATTGGCACCATCGGTGTCGGCGAAAGCACGATCCCGCCGATGGCACTGTTCAACCGGCTGATCGGCATTGGTGAGGCCGATTTCATGCGGGCCTGCCAGGCGACATTCAAACTGGGCATCCAGTTTGAGAACTGGAAGGACCTGGGTGAAAGCTATTTCCACTCGTTTGGCGCCTCTGGCAAAGACCATTGGTCAGCCGGGTTCCAGCATTTCTGGATGCACGGGCAGGGCCGCGGCCACGATCACAGTTTTGACGATTATTGTCTGGAGCTGAAGGCGGCGCTGGAAAGCAAGTTTGCGCATCTACCCGATGGCCGGATGAATTATGCCTACCAGCTCGATTCCGCGCTCTACGCCAAATTCCTGCGCAACCGGGCCGAGGGCGAGGGCGCCAAGCGGATTGAGGGCCGGATCGCATCGGTTGAACTCAATGGCGAAACCGGCGATATCGCCGCGCTGGTGCTTGATGGGGACCGCCGGATCGAAGGCGATCTGTTCATTGATTGCACCGGCTTTCGCGCGCTGCTGATCGAAGGCGCGCTGCACGCCGGGTATGATGACTGGACCCATTATCTGCCCTGCGACAACGCCATCGCGGTCCAGACCGCCAGCGTCCGCCCGCCAGTGCCTTATACCCGCGCGGTTGCGCACGATGCCGGATGGCAGTGGCGGATCCCCTTGCAGCACCGCCAAGGCAACGGGATCGTCTATTGCAGCCGCTATCTGGACAAGCAGGCCGCGCTCGACCGGCTGATGGGTTCGGTTGAAGGTCAGACGCTGACCGAGCCCAATTTCATAAGCTTCACCACCGGGGTGCGGCGGCGGCAGTGGCACCGCAACTGCGTGGCAGTGGGGCTGTCGGGCGGGTTTATGGAGCCGCTCGAATCAACCAGCATCCACCTGATTCAGCGCGCCGTGCTGCGGCTGATCCGGATGCTTCCGGCAAACGGCAAAGTCAGCCAGCGCGACGTGGCCGAATTCAACGAACAGCAATTTGCCGACATGGAGCAGATCCGCGATTTCCTGATCCTGCATTACAAGGTCACCAATCGCCGCGACAGTCCGTTCTGGCGGCAGTGCGCCGATATGGCGATCCCGGATAGTCTTGAGCAGAAGATCGAACTGTTCCGCGAAACCGGCCGGGTGTTCCGCAAGAACGAAGAACTGTTCGCCGAAAACAGCTGGATTCAGGTGCTGATGGGGCAGGGGATTATGCCGCGTTCCTATCACCCGGTGGCGGCGAAGCTGCGGCAGGAAGAGCTGGACCGGTTCTTGGGAGGCTTGCGCGATGGGGTCAGCAAAATGGTGGCCGGGCTGCCGAGCCACGCCGATTATGTCGCGCGCTATTGCGGGGCTAATCAGGAGCAAGCGGCGTGAAGCTATGGCGATTTGCACTCTTTGCAGCACTTGCCGCGATCGGCCCCGCTCAGGCGCAAAGCGACGAAGGCTGGGCGCTGGTCTGGGCCGACGAATTTGACGGCAACGAAATCGACCGCGCCAAATGGAGCTATGACGAAGACTGCTGGGGCGGCGGCAATGACGAGCGGCAGTGCTATACCAAAAGCGGGCGCAATGCGGGGATCGAAGACGGCAAGTTGGTGATCACCGCCCGGCACGAACGGACCACCGGCCCGGCCCTGCCGCTGGCCCAGCGGTGGCAGGCGGCCCAGCGTGATGCGCAGGCAACCCGCGATTTCTCCTCGGCCCGGCTGACCACGCGGGGCAAGGCGTCGTGGCGCTATGGCAAGATCGAAGTTCGGGCAAAGCTGCCCCAGGGGCAGGGCACCTGGCCCGCGATCTGGATGCTGCCGGAAAAGACCAGCTATGGCCCGTGGGCCGCATCGGGCGAGATCGATATTCTGGAAGCGATCAATCTGGGCGTGCTCTGCGCGAAATGCCCCGGCGGGCGCGAAAGCACCATTCTGGGCACGCTCCATTTCGGCGGGAAATGGCCCAAGAACAAATTCGCCAGCACTGAAATTGCCTATCCCGGCGTGCTGGACGGGTTCCACACCTATACCACCGAATGGTATCCGGACCGGATCATCTGGCGGGTCGATGGCAAAGTCTATGCCACCCGCACCGCCAGCGAATGGTCAACCACCGGATCGGCAAGTCCCGGCGCGCCGTTTGACCGGCCATTTCACCTGATCCTCAATCTGGCGATCGGCGGCAAGCTGCCCGAAGGACGCGGGCTGGGCGGGGTGCGGCTGGATGGCTATCCCAAGCGGATGGAAGTCGATTGGGTTCGCGTCTGGCAAATGCCAGCCAGTGCCGCTACGGCCAGCGCCAGCGGAAGCAGCGCAGCGG
>JANMHL010000256.1:0-4025 GCA_031375125.1 Novosphingobium sp.
CCATGATGGCCGAAAGCCCTTACCTGCCAGCATCCGGCGGAAATCGGCCTTGTTGTCGAAGTGCTGCAACTGCCGGTGGTAGTAATTGATATACTCCAACGCCGCCAGAACCGCGCAAAACGTGGCCGCTACACGGTCTGCCGTCCCCACCGCCAAATCAGCAACGATCCAGCCCGCCAGTGCAGTGGCACAGCCCAACAAAGTCAAAATCAGCGCGGGCGCTTGCAGCCGTGCCAACCCGATCAAAAGTCCGGTCCAGTTTTGCTGTTGACCTTTCAACTGCCGAACCTTGCCCTTCCAATAGAGCGCCCCGATCACCAGCAGCAGCACCATTGCAGCCATCGGCACCAGGCTGATCCAGCCGAGCTGCGCCTTGCTCAGCCAGAGCACCATCAGCGGCAGTGCGACGGCATTGGCCGCCTCCATTTTCCAATAGGGCTCCAACCGCGCGAGCACATCGCCCCGCGTCCGGTTGGTGGCGATCATGCTGAAACCTTTAGCCATGGTTCTCAATCCACCCAGTCGCGGCTGCGCGCCACCGCCTTGTTCCATTGGCCATACAGCGCCGCGCGGCGATCTTCGTCCATCGCCGGTTGCCAGCGTTTGTCTTCACCCCAGTTGGCGGTAATATCAGCGGTTGAGGCCCAATAGCCCACCGCCAGCCCAGCGGCATAGGCGGCACCCAGCGCAGTCGTTTCGATCACTTTGGGGCGGACTACCGGCACGCCGAGCAGGTCGGCCTGGAACTGCATCAGCAGCTCGTTGACCACCATCCCGCCGTCGCTGCGCAGCTGCTTGATCGCGACGCCTGAATCCGCCGTCATCGCATCAAGCACTTCGCGGACCTGAAACGCCGTCGCCTCCAGCACCGCACGGGCGAGGTGGGCTTTGGTTGCAAACCGGGTTAGCCCGGCGATCAGTCCGCGTGCGCTGGCATCCCAGTGCGGGGCATAAAGGCCGGAGAACGCCGGCACGAAATAAACGTCGCCGTTATCCGGCACGCTGGCCGCCAGCGCCTCAATCTCTGCCGCGTCGGCGATCAGGCCGAGGTTATCGCGCAGCCACTGGACCAGCGCACCCGAGATCGAGATTGATCCTTCGAGCGCATAGACTGCCGGGGCCTCGCCCAGCTTATACCCCAGCGTGGTCAGCAGGCCCTGGGTTGAGGGGAACGGCTGCTCGCCGGTGTTCATCAACATGAAACAGCCGGTGCCATAGGTGTTCTTCGCCTCGCCCGGTGACAGGCAGGCTTGCCCGAACAGCGCGGCCTGCTGATCGCCCAGAATTCCGGCCAGCGGCACGCCCGCCAGCGTGCCGGTGCAGGTGCCATAGACTTCGCTCGAGCTGCGAATTTCCGGCAGACAGGCGCGCGGCACATCGAAGGCCGCGAGCAGATCCGAATCCCAATCGAGCGTGGCAAGACCCATCAACTGGGTCCGCGAGGCATTGGTGACATCGGTCACATGCTGACCGGTCAGGTTCCAGGTCAACCAGCTATCAATCGTCCCGAACAGCAGTTCCCCCGTCTCGGCCCGGGCCCGCGCGCCGGGCACGTTATCGAGCAACCAGCGCAGCTTCAGCCCCGAGAAATAGGTCGCCAGCGGCAGTCCGGTTGTGCTGCGGAAACGGTCTTGTCCGCCCTCCGCCGCAAATGCCGTCACCAACGCTTCGGTGCGGGTGTCCATCCAGACCAGCGCGTTGTGGACCGGCTGCCCACTGGCCTTGTCCCACAGCAGCGTGGTCTCACGCTGATTGGTAATTCCGATGGCGGCCAAGTCGCTGGCGGTCAATCCAACCTCGGCCAGAGCGGCGGCAATCACGACCTGGGTGTTGACCCAGATCTCGGCAGCATTGTGTTCGACCCAGCCGGGTTGCGGCATGATCTGGGCGTGCTCCATCTGGGCTGAGGCGATAATCGCCCCGCCGGAATCGAACACGATGAAGCGCGTGCTGGTGGTGCCCTGATCGATGGCACCGACGAAACGAGACATACCCACTCCCCGCAGATTTTCTGACTTGCCCCGCCTATGCCAGTTTCGTCGCCCGGTTCCAACCGGCTGCAGCGCTGGACGCTTGCCAAGCTGGTGATTTGTGGCATTTTCACGTGGATGAACCGCGCTGCCAGCCTGTTTGCCCTGCCCGTGCTGGCTGCGCTTACCCTTGGGCTGGGCACGGTCAGCCGGTCTGCCCAAGCCGCCGAGCCGCCAGTGGCGCCGCCAGCTGCTGCGGCCACCGACACGCCGCCCGCACCGGCCAAGGCCAAATCGGCCACGATCACTGTCTCGGCCGATGGGCAGACGGTCTATGTCGTGGGCATGCTGTTCGACGGAACTTTCCACCTGTTTGACGATGTGCTGCTTAAGGCGCCGCGCGCGCGCCGGGTGCATCTGTCGTCCGCCGGCGGCTATACGTTGGAGGCGCGGCTGATGGCCTCGCTGGTCCGCAAGCGTAAGCTTGACACCTACGTCGAAGTCTACTGCGCATCGGCCTGCACGCAGGTGTTCGCAGCGGGCCAAACGCGCGTGCTGGGACCGGCTGCGCAGTTGGGGTTCCATCAGGCTTCGCTGATCGACGACAGCAGCGGTGAGACGATTACCCGCGAACGGACCGATCGAAAACTGACCGCGACCACTGTGTTTGGCATCAACGGCAATGATACCCTGCGGCTGGCCTATGAACTGATCGGCATTGACCAGGCGTTCATCGACAAGGCGCTGAGCCACAGCTTCGAATCGATGTGGTTGCCCAGTCATCAGGAATTGATCGACGCGCATTTCGTGACGCGCGTGGCGGCCCAGCCCGAATGGCCGCTTGCGCTGGGCAGCAGCGGAACCCGCGAAGCTGTGCGCGCGCGGCTGATAACGGTGCCGCTGTGGCAGGTTGCGCTGGCCAAAATCCCTGCCGCCGCCGAAAGCGCAGTCGACGAAGTCTGGCGCGGCTATAACAGTGGGGCCAGCTTTGCCGAAGCGGCGGTCGCTGGGCGCTCCAAACTGGTGGTTTCCGTGACCAAAACTCTGGCCGAAGCGCCCGATCCGCTGCTCGATCGGTCGCTGACGCTTTATGCCGATTCAGCCCGAAGTGAACGATCACGGGGCTATCCGGGCTGCAAAACCGGGCTGGGGATCGTGCCGGTGCCGACCGAACTGGCCGATCTGCAATTTGCCCAACTGGAAGACGCGTTGATCGTCGAATTCCTGTCGAGCACCCAGCGCGCCAAACCGATGGGTGGGGAGGAGGCGACCCGTTATTTTACCAAGGAAGTCATCCCGCTGATCGCGCCGCTGTTCAGCGAAGGTCTGGCTAAGGGGCTGTCGGGCAAATGCCGGACGGGCCTGAAAATGTTCGAGCTGATCGATGCCTTGCCCCAGAAAAAGCGGGTCAAGGCCTACCGCGCTTTGCTTTCCTTGCCGGGGATGGCCGCGATCTGATGGGTTGGCGACTGGTTCCGCCACTGTAAACGAAAAAACGTTCGGACTTGTCGAGCAGCATCTGCGTCTCAAGATACAGGGCCGCCATGGTCAGCATCTCCGACTTGTCCGCGTCCCAACCCTGTTCGATCAGCCAGCTGTTCAACCGGTCCTTGTCGGCACCGACGATTTCGTCCTTGCGGGACAGCGCGGTGCGATTGGCTGCAAAATAGGCATCAACCTTGATCACCGGAAAGCCATCGACCATCAACACTTGCCGCAGTCCTTCGCCCAGGATTGCGGTCAGCGCGTAATTCTTGGCCGCTTCCGACCGGCCAATCGACCAGGCAAACCGGTCGAGGCATTTTTCGTGCGCTTCTTCGATCAACCGATCGACGATCTGGACGTTTTTCGAAGTCTTGCGAAACTTGCCCCCACCAATCGCCTCGCTGGCGAACAGCAGCAGGGCCATTTCGCGATCTTCATCCGACATATAATCGTAGACGCAGCGCGCATTGTTGCCCGGTAGCGGCGCTGCGGCAACCGGCGACACCGCTTGCGCGTGCACTGCGCCCGGTGCCAGCGCGAGAGCCAGCGCCGTTGCGGCCATTTGCCAGA
>JANMHL010000239.1:0-5990 GCA_031375125.1 Novosphingobium sp.
GGAAGGGAAACAGGCCGTCGGGTGGGATAGCCCCTTGCTCAATCAGAACCTCCTGCAGTCGCCGTGCGACCGAGACGATTGCATTGATCGACGGATTGCGAAGATCGGAGATGCAGTGGATCGTCGCGCTTGGCCGTGCACTGGGATTGATCGAGTTGATCTCGATATCTTGTTGCTGCTCGCAGCAGTCTGGGACTAGCTCAAGCATGGGCATGATCCACAAAGCCGTTGTGCGGTGGGCGGCGCAGGACCGGCACGGCAAAACCTTGCCTAGCCGGTCCCATTCGCCGGTGGGGGCTATTGAATGTAGATCGGTCCGCAGTGTCCGTGCGGGCGTTCGTCGAGACCGCGAAGCCAGGTGTGCCACATGTCTTCGCCAGGGCGCTGTTGCACGGTGAAGCGAGTCTCTGCGACCAATGCGTTGGTGTCGGCCATCTTGTTTTGCTCCTTGGGTTGGTGACTGCTTCCAGTAGAGAGGCACCACAACTCAGCGAGTGGGGTGTCCTTACTAAGGGGTGCCGCAATCGGAAATCGCTGAAATATAATGATTTCATCTTCGGCACCTCCGCCTCATTGTCGCCGTCTGGCAATGGGAGGATTAGTTGAAAAAGTGCGGCATTCCGCCATTTCCTTAAGGCTCGACGGCTGCGCGTTGCCAGCATCGCTGCGTTGCCACGCGCCCCCGGCAATGGATTTCGCGCGGGTTCGACGGCGGGCATCATGCCGCCCCCGGCTCAAGAGGCTCGCCACGAACCGCCAACAATCCATCAGCCCGGTCAGTTACGCGACCGGCTTCAATCAAAGATGCTACGCCCCTGCGGATCGCTTGGCGCGATACTCCAGAGAGTTGAGCGAGCTTCCGCTCGAACAGCTCGTGTCGGCCCGTACGGCGCAGGATGCGGCCAAGGCTGTTTTGTTCGGCGATGGCATCGAAGATCAAGCCAAGGTCAAGCTCCCCTCCGGCAGCACCGGAGGCGATTGTTTCGGCTGGTACCAGTGTGTGTGTTTCGGGATCGTGTTTCCATACGCTCCATTCCGTCGAACGGACCCACAGCATTTCTTCAGTGAAGTTGTGCTTAACCGGAGCAAGCTTGACAGTGCTGCTCCTGCCGCGCCGGTCCATCGCAATGACCATTCGGGGGCGGTTAGTCACGGCGGTCGCGCCGAGAATCGCCGCCTTCGCATCGTGGACCGACTTGCCATTCATCCCGGATTTGGAAACGTGCTGGGTGATCACCACCGCACAGTTCATATCCTCGGCAAACCGCTCCAGCGGCATGTAGAACTCGTTGATGACGTCGGAGGACTTTTCGTCACCCTTGAGGAACGGGCGCATGGGATCGATGACGAGAAGATCCAGCGCTGGAAAGCGGCGAAGCCCGGCCAGGAGGGCTGGAAGGTCCTCCCTCGTTCCTTTGCGCTCGGCATAGGCGCTACTTCCCCATACTTTGGCGTGGCACTCGGTTCGATGGCTGTCCATTCCGGCAGCGCCTTCGCCATAGATCACCGCGCACACCGCCCGGCCAGTCACTTCCACTCCCATGACGGTTCGTGGGCGCGTGAGCGCAATCCCGCCCAGGCTCGATAGCCATTCGTGAACCAAGCTAGTTTTTCCCGCCGAGCCGTCGCCTGCCAGAAGGGTGAGCACTCCGCGTGCAAGCACCCCTTCGACCAGCCAGTCGGTTGGCTTCCCGCTTGTCTCGCGCTCCATGGCATTACCGAATGCGCGGAACATGTCTGGCTGTCGCCCACAAGCCACCCAGCGTTCGGCCAGCCGAGCAAGCCGCTTGCGCGGGATCGAGACACGCACCAGCCAATCGTCGCGGCTCTCGTCAGGCACAGGCGCCAAGTCAGGCGTTGCATCGCCACCCCATTGCCCAACGCCCAAAGCGCCGCCCGCAGCTGCCGCATGCAGGATGGTGGCGTTTCTCGGCTGAGCATTCATCGTGATAGTCAGGGTGCGTCCACCCAAAGATGCAGGAAGCTCGATCTTGAGCGGAGCAATGGCCGCTAGTGAAGTGGCGGAAAGGTCAGCGTCGCCGCTGCGATGGACAAGGAAGAACCTTGGAGGGCAAAATTCATCACCCAGATCGGGGCTCAATGGGTAATTGGCAAAGTCCGCGCGGATCAGGCCGAGCGAGTGACAGTGTGAACGCAACGGTTCCAGTGCGGCGGTTACGGCAATACTGAGGTCGTCCGCCATACGTTGACTGAATTCCCCGGCATTTTCCGGCTCCCCAGCCACCACATAATCTTGCAAATTGTCAAACGGACCCGGCTGCTCGTAATCGGACCCGCCATCGACCTCAACTTCATATAGGACTCGGATTTCGTAGGCGTGGAAATCGTCATCTTGCTGTTCTGATGCAGCAAAAAGTGCATCTTCCGCCTCCCGCTTGGCTGGGCTCTCGGCGATTATGCCTTCGATCCGAGCCCGCTCAAGATCTGCTCGCGCAGCTTTCTCAGCGGCCTCATGCTCGGCTGGCCCAGCCGTAGCGGGGGCGGACATATCAAAGTCGGGGCGGTGGGGCTCGCTCACGCGGCGGCGCCCATAACAGGAAGCGAGGCCAGCCAGCGCAATTCCTCTGTCCGCTCGATCAAGGTCCGGCGCCCGGCCTTCCGGCCCACCAAGCGCCCGGCTTGCAGCTCAAGATAGACCGCGCTCCGCGAAATCCCCAAGCGCTTCGCAGCGCCAGCAACACTGTCTGCGAGCGGTTCATTAGAATATGCCATCGCGGTTCACCTCTTCAACATCGAATGTTCAGACTCCCGTAAACCTCCAAGTATATGCACAGTCAATGATGCAATTTCGCATCACCTACAAAGTGTAGGAACTTAACACAGTGTTTGCACTACATCGTATCCCGCACTATTCTGCGGTTTTATGTTTCATGGTTCCTACAAAATGTCGGAAACGGGGCGCTAAAATAAAAAATTAGTGCGGGTCGCTGGCATATAGATCGGCGCGGCGCGGCGAGGGGGGCCGGGGGGTGGGGGCGGCCAGAGGCCATGCAGGGTGATAATTGTGACCCCGCACCACCCTTCCTCTGCCCGGTAGGGGCGCTCTGGCGCTCGTCCCCAATCGCCCCGCACGCTGTTGCGCCGCACCTCTTTTCACCCCCCCAGGGGGTAAAGGTCGGCACTCTTGAAAATAAATGTGCTGGGCGAACTTCGGCGATGGCCAGACAGATCAGACAATGCGGACAGCATCGCCGCGCCAGAACGCGGGCAATCCGTTCCGCACGCTTCGGTGGCCGACAGACCGGAGTGAGGCGGGATTGCGCCTTCGTCCGCAGTGTGCATTTTCAAGGCTTCACCCAGCAAACAGGAGCACCAACATGGCCGCTGCAATCATCTCTTTCCCCAACCTGTTCGAACGTGACGAAGCCGAGTTCGTCCGCAAGTCCACATCCAACTATGTCAGGGCCGTCGAGGAAGCCGCATCGCTTTGGAGTGAAGTGGCCACATCTCTGTCACCTGATCGAGTCGGCTTGTCGCGCCGGATCGCGGCCTTCAGCAGGGAAATTGAGCACCTAGCTCGATATCGCCCGGAATGCCTCGGAGACACCGTGGCGCTGGCGGGGGGCTGCTATATTGAGTTGCAGCTCATGCCCGGAGCGCTTCGGTCGATCCTTGGCCGCGCCGCGAATGACTGATCGGGAAGCGTTGCACGAGGGGCCACCCAGCGGCTTCAAACACGTTGTGGGAACTAATGTGGGAGCGGTAACGGCGTAACCGACAAATCACGCTATAAAACAGCATATTAGTGCTTGGAACTGGATGCCCGACAAGGACTCGAACCTTGATTGACGGTGTCAGAGACCGCTCTCTTACCATTAGAGGATCGGGCAATCCGGGCCGTGCCTCTAGTTGCGTGAGGCGCCCGCGTCAAGCGCTGCCAGTGTCGGGGCCGTGCCCGGGCCTTGCTCGGCAGGCCCGACAGGGCTAACGTCGCCGCAGGTACCCGCCGCAACGGCTGGGAAAACAATAATGAGTGCAAGTGTTATGGCGGAACTTTCTCCGCCGCCAGGTGGTGCATCAGGGCGAGGCACCCGTCAGGAATCGAGCGATTCCACCGCCTCCCCCCCCGAATCGCGCCCCGGCGGCTCCAGCCGCAGCGAAGCCGTAGCCTGGCCCAATGCCGCGCCGCGCGGGGCCCAACTCAACGCCCCGTTCCACCGTCAGGCCTTTGCCGCGATTGACCTTGGCACCAACAATTGCCGCCTGCTGATCGCTCGCCCGCAGGGGGAGCACTTTGTCGTAATTGACGCCTTCAGCCGGGTCGTGCGGCTGGGCGAAGGGCTGGCCCAGACCGGACGGCTGAGCCAGGAGGCGATGGACCGCGCGCTGGTTGCGCTGCAGATCTGTGCTGACAAGCTGAAACGCCGCAACGTCCACCTGGCCCGCTCGGTCGCGACCGAAGCCTGCCGCCGGGCAGTCAACGGCGAGGAATTTATCGAGCGGGTCCGTGCCGAAACCGGGATCCTGCTGGATATCATTTCGGCGCAAGAAGAAGCGCGCCTCGCAGTGATCGGCTGCCATCTGCTGCTGGAAGCAGGCGATGGCCCGGCGATGATCTTTGATATTGGCGGCGGATCGACCGAACTGGTGCTGGTCGAAACCCGCAGCGGCGAAGTGCCGATGATCCACGATTGGCAATCGGTCCCGTGGGGCGTGGTCAGCCTGACCGAAACCTGCGGCGACGAACCACCTGATGAGGCCAGCCGCACCGCCCGCTATGCCAAAATGCGGCAACTGGTCCGCGATAGTCTGGCCCCGTTTGCGACCCGCGCCGCGCAATCGCTGGTCCAGAAACCGACCGCGCACCCGCTGCGACTGCTGGGAACCAGCGGCACGGTGACGACGCTGGCCAGCCTGCATCTGGAACTGCCGCAGTATGATCGCCGCGCAGTCGATGGCCTGATCGTGGTGACTGACCAAATGCGCAGCCTTTGCCGCAACCTCGCGCTGATGTCCCAGCCTGATCGCCGCGCCCAGCCGTGCATCGGGCGCGAGCGGGCCGATCTGGTGGTCGCAGGCTGCGCGATCCTCGAGACGATTTTCGACCTGTGGCCCGCGACCCGGCTGGGCGTGGCCGATCGCGGCATCCGCGAAGGCATCCTGCGCAGTATGATGGCCAGCGGCGACGCCGGTGAGCGGACCCGCGCGGCGCTGCGCCAAATGAAACGAGCAAGTCATGAGTAGATCCGGCAAAGACCCGCACGAGCGGCTGCGCACGGCGGGCAAACGCACCGCCAGTTCGGCCCGCTGGCTGACCCGCCAGCTCAACGATCCCTATGTCAAGCAGGCCAAAGCCGAGGGTTGGCGCAGCCGTGCGGCGTTCAAAATGATCGAGCTCGATGAGAAATTCCACCTGATCAAGGGTGCCAAGCGCGTGGTCGATCTGGGCATCGCGCCGGGCGGGTGGGCGCAAGTGGTGCGCAAGGTCAATCCCAAGGCGGCGATTGTCGGGATCGATCTGCTGCCGACCGAGCCGATCGAAGGCGTGACCATTTTTGAAATGGACTTCATGGACGATGAAGCCCCCGCTGCCCTGATCGAAGTGCTGGACGGCCCGCCCGATCTGATCCTGTCCGATATGGCCGCCAACACTGTCGGGCACAAACAGACCGATCACCTGCGCACGATGGGCCTGGTCGAAACCGCCGCCGATTTCGCGATTCAGCACTTGTCGCCCGGCGGCGCGTTCGTGGCCAAAGTGCTGGCGGGCGGAACCGATGCCGATCTGCTGGCGCTGCTCAAAAAGCACTTCGCCACCGTCAAACACGCCAAGCCGCCATCCAGCCGCAAGGATTCGTCCGAATGGTACGTGATCGCGCAGGGGTTCAAGGGGTGAGCTAATTCCCGGGCGCAATGTCCGGTTTCGACCCGAAAGCCGACGTTCAGGCGGCCTCAATGCGGGCGCGAAATTAGGGTTGGCTTGCATCCAGAAGACACTAACCTGCGGCCGATTAATTTTGGAAAAGAGG
>JANMHL010000263.1:0-2770 GCA_031375125.1 Novosphingobium sp.
GGAAATGCCCGGCCAAGGCCCCGGCAAGCAGCGCATCGATGGATGTGGTCGGCTTCAGATCGCGGCCTTCATACAGCTGGCTTTGCCCCAAACCGGGCCAATCGCTCAGGATCCGGCCGCCTGCAACGGTTCCGCCCAGCAGCATCGCGAGTGACCCGGTGCCGTGGTCAGTCCCGCCAGTGCCGTTGACCGCTGCAGTTCGGCCAAATTCGGTGGCGACCACCACCAGCGTATCGGCCCAGGCTGCACCCAGGTTCTCTTTCAATGAAGCCAGCAGCGCATCGAGCCCGGTCAGCTGGCCATTCAGCCGTCCGCGCTGGCCGGCATGGGTGTCCCAACCGTTCGATTCGGCCATCACGATCCGCGCGCTGTCAGGCCCGGCCATCAGCGAGGCGATCAGCTTGCCAGCCGCCGCCGCGTCTTTGGCATTGCCCATCGCCATGCTGCCCGCCATCGCTCGGGTTTGCAGTGCCTCGGTCCACAGACCCGACAGCTGCGGATCACCTTCATAGAGCATCGCGACCCGTTGCAGCAGATCCTGCGGGGCATCGGGCAGATTCGACGGCGCATAGCTACCAACCTGGATCGCGCCGCGCAGTGCGGTCGGGATTGTGGCAGAGACAGCGAGCCCTTTGACGCCGGGGCCGGGCAGCAGCCCGATCAGCCGGTTCATCCAGCCATCCTGCCGGTCATAGGGCCGCGCGCCGCCGGTTTCGAGCACGTTCTGGCCATCGAAGTGCGAACGGTCGCGATAGGGTGAGGCAACCGCGTGGGCGAACAGCGCCTCGCCCTTGCCATATATCGTGCCGATCTGCGTCAGCGCTGGGTGAAGCGCGAAAAGCCCGCCCAGCTTGGGCCGATCGAGCAGGTCCGCAGCCAGATCGCCGCGCAAAGCTGCATAGGCTGGATCGCCGGTCGGGGCGAGGGTGGCGAGGCCATCGGCGGCGCCGCGTTGAATCAGGAAAATCAGGCGGCGTTCGGTCTCAGCCTTGGCAAAGGCGATCCGCGGCATGGCTAGCGCCGCAGCGGCGCCCAACAGGATCTGGCGGCGTTCAAGCATGGCTTATCTCCGCAACATTTCAGGGCTGGACAGCAGCAGCGCTAGCGCCTGTTCGCCGCTTTCGGCGCGGGACAGAGCATCGCTGGTGGTTTGGCTGAGCGCGCCGGGAAACAGCCGTGCCGCCAATTGCCGCGCGTCGATCGCGGGCGCGGTGCGCTGAGCGAGCCGCTGGGCTACTTCAACCCGGCGATAGAGCGCATCGGGCCCGGCCCAACTGGGCGCGGTATCGTCGTAACCCGCGGGTGAACCTGGTTTCCAGATCGGCTGGCCGAGTTGCTGAAACGCGCCCGCCGCGCTGGCTCCGGGCAGCCTGCTGACCCCGGTCGCGCGCAAGGCGGCAATTGCCCATTCCCACGGAGTGCGGAATTTGGGCTTTCCAGTCCACACATCGGGCGCATCGATCAACACCCGGTAGAGCGCCGGCAAATCACCGCCTGATGACAGGAACGCCTGCTCGAGCCGCGCCACCAGTGCGTGCGGGGGATCGTCTGCGGCAAAGTGCCGGGCGAGCTTTGTCGCCACATGCCGCGCGGTGGCGGGATGGACCGCCAGATCGTTCAGCATCGCCTGTGCCTGCGCCTCGCCGCTTTGCGGGTAAGTCTTACCCAGCAATTTGCGGTCGCCCGGTTCGTGGATGATCCCGGCAAACCAGAAACCGGGGCCGGGCCCTTGCAAGTGACGCTGGCGGGCGATCCCGCCCACGGTCCAGCCTGTCATCGCCCGGGCCAATTCGGTCACATCAGCCTGACTATAACCGCTGCACACACCCAGTGTGTGCAGTTCCAGAATCTCACGGGCAAGGTTTTCGTTCAGGCCAATCTCCTTGGACCGGCGCGTCGCGCGCTGCGCCAATGGGCTGCCGGGGCCGATCGACTGGGCCTGATCGAGATAAAGCAACATCGCCGGATGCCGCTCGACCGCGCCCAGCATCGCACTGAATTTGCCCATCACGTGCGGCCGGACCGCCTCAAATTCAAACGATCCGGCAAGGCCCGTGGTGACGATTTTGTCGACCGAAATGGCAAAGTGGTTGGCCCAGAAATGAACCAGCCGTTCGGCAAACGGCGTGGTGGTGGTCAATGCCAGATCGGTCCGCGCACCGACGGCCTGAACATAGACATCGCGAACCTGCTTTTGCAGTTCCATCAGCCTGGTGACATCAAGCTGATCGTCACCGCCGCCCGGCTTCATTTCGGCCTGTTTTTTGTCTCGCTGCAGTTCGCGCCGATCGCGCAGCATATCGACCACTACGCGTGAATGCAGCTGGGCGGCGATAACCGGTGGGGCGGAATCATACTGCGCGATTTGATCAAGCAGCCAACGCTTCGGATCGCTCGGCGGGGCCGCATCGCCTTTGCCGCCAAGGCCGTACCGGTGGAGCGCTATCGCCGCATCACGCATGGTCTGCTCCCGAAAGTTCGAACCTGAGCGGTCAGAATGCGGCAAAGCGCGCGCACTGTCATGCCGCGAATTGTATCGGATTGTCACGGGGTGTCGGGTTTGCCTGGATCTACCGAAGGCATGCCATTCGTTTGTGATCGGGTAGTTTTTGGGAAGATGTCCCTCAGACATCATCAAATTTCAAAAACCTTGGTCGGGGAGACAGGATTCGAACCTGCGACATCTTGCTCCCAAAGCAAGCGCGCTACCGGGCTGCGCCACTCCCCGACCTGGGGTTTTGTGCAATTCGCGTGGTGGGCCCGGCAGGAC
>JANMHL010000298.1:0-12032 GCA_031375125.1 Novosphingobium sp.
TTCCGCCTCGGTCATGATGTCGATCTGGCTGCCGGTCAGTTGGCTGGCAAGCCGGACGTTCTGCCCGCGACGGCCAATCGCAAGCGAAAGCTGATCGTCGGGGACGACCACTTCGATCCGGCTTTCTTCCTCGTCGATCACCACCCGGCTGACTGTGGCCGGCTGCAGCGCGTTGACCACGAATGTCGCGGTGTCTTCGCTCCAGGGAATGATGTCGATCTTTTCGCCCTGCATTTCCTGAACGACCGCCTGCACGCGGCTGCCCTTCATGCCGACGCAAGCGCCGACCGGGTCAATGCTGCTGTCGCGGCTGATCACGCCGATCTTGGCGCGGCTGCCCGGATCGCGGGCGGCGGCCATGATCGTGATGATCCCGTCATAGATTTCGGGGACTTCCTGCGCGAACAGGCTCTTCATGAAATCAGGATGCGCGCGGCTCAGGAAAATCTGCGGGCCACGGTTCTGACGCTCAACCTTCAGGATCAGCGCGCGGACGCGTTCGCCGACGCGGGCTACTTCGCGCGGGATCTGCTGATCGCGGCGGATCACACCTTCGGCGCGGCCCAGGTTGACGATCACGTGGCCGAATTCAACCGACTTGATTACGCCCGTGACGAGCTCGCCGCCGCGGTCCTTGAATTCTTCAAACTGGCGGTCACGTTCAGCATCGCGGACCTTTTGAAAGATCACCTGCTTGGCCGACTGCGCGTCAATTCGGCCCAGTTCGACAGCGGGGAGCGGATCGACGATGAAATCGCCGATCTTGGCGTTTTCATCAAGCTTCTGCGCGGCCTTTAGATCGACCTGCTTGAAATAGTCCTCAACCTCTTCAACCACTTCGACCACACGCCACAGCCGCAGATCGCCGGTGCGCGGATCGAGCTTGGCGCGGATGTCGTTTTCGGCACCGTAACGGTTGCGGGCGCTTTTCTGGATCGCTTCTTCCATCGCTTCGATGACGATCGACTTGTCGATCATCTTCTCGGTCGCGACCGAGGTAGCGATTGCGAGCAGTTCAGCGCGGTTGGCGGAAATCGGACTGGCCATCTTCAGTCTTCCTGTTCTTCGAGAATTTCGTCGGCCCCAGCGGTGTCGAGGGGACGGGTTGCTGCGATCAGCCGGTCGGTCAGGACCAGCTTGGCGGAATAGATGTCGGACAGCGGAAAGGTAACCGCGCCGGATTTCTTGTCGGTGACAGTCACTGCGTCGCCATCAAGGCCGACCAGATCGCCGGTTAGCGACTTGCGGTTTCCTTCGACCGGATTGACCAGCTGCACCCGCACTTCGTGCCCGGCCCAATTGGTGAAGTCCTGCGGACGGGTCAGTGGGCGATCAATCCCCGGTGAGCTAACCTCGAGCCGGTAAGTGCCCTCGACCAGATCTTCGCCGGCCGCCTCAAGTACATCGACGGCATCGGAGACCCGGCGCGATAGCGCAGCGCAATCTTCGATCACCAGTTGGCCTGTATCGGGGCGTTCAGCCATGATCTGGAGCGTCTGCTCCTCATCACCAATCTCGCCGCCTTTGAACAGGCGCACGCGCACGAGATCGAACCCGAGTGCTTTCGCCTCTGGTTCCACAACCTCGATAATCCGCGCGATATCCGCCATGAATACTCCAAATATCCGACCGGTGATGCAAAGCGGTACGACGCCGGCCCCTTTCGGCGCCAGCCCCTTCGTTGATTCACAATGTCGGGATTGGGAGCCCTTAGTCGCGGAACGTTACGAAGGCAAGGGCATTCCGGCATCGAGGGCGACAACCGCAGTCGCCGCCCTCAACCGGCACTTGCCCGTCAGCTACAGTTGGCCGGCTCTGGTTGATCGACCCGTCCCGCTGCGCCCTCAGGCCGCATCTGAACCGCGACGAATTCAGCCGGTTCCGTTTCCGAGGCGTTGCGGATCAGGTGCACCAGGTTGGGTTGCTCGACAAAGGTGTGACCGACCCGATAGGTCGTCATCGGGCAAAGCGAATCTGACCCATCGTAACGGACAATCGACCCGACCGTGACCGTGACGAACACCGGTCCGGTATGCGAATGCCATCCGCTCTGCCCACCGGGGGCCACAGTCAGCCGGTCCACCCCGATATCAGTCCGGTCCTTGGTACGCAGAAACAAGTCCCATTTCTGATCCTTGTCTGCCTTCACGTCGAGCGAGCCGAAGTGGCCAACCGGATAGGGCGTGTTAGAAAAGCCCGATCCCGGCGTTGCAAGCGCGACCCCGCTGGCGGCCAGAACCGTTAGTGCCGCTGCCGAAATGACCATATGCGAATGATTCAGTTTCATAGTCAGTCCTTTCTGTTCGATCAGGAAGACTGCGTTGAATCGTGCGCAAGGCACGCGAAGAAAGCCACCTGGATGAGGTGAGCCGACCGCAGTCAGGCAAAAATCTTCACTGTTTTTTAATCCCGTCCCAACTGTCAAAGACATTGGGATGTTGACGGGTGCGACTCGCTTCGCAAAAAGCCCGAACAATGCTTACGAAATATTGCGGACGCTTCAAAGCACTAATTTTTTCTGTGGAATTCGTAATTTAAACTGATAGTTGGATCAACTTTGAGGTTATTCAATGCGCCCGGCAAATCGCCGGACCAAGCGGGCTTGCGTTTGAAGCATTGCTTTTTCCCCGCTTCTCCTCCATATAGGCTTTGCTAACGTCGCCTGCGACGGAACTTTTCGGCCTACGCCCCTTCGTTCCTTATCTTGCTTCTACGCTCCCTCGGCCCATTGCCGGGGGGTCTCTTGTAGTTTCGTGAAAGGAACTAATTATGCCAGTAGGCACCGTAAAATTTTTCAATGCCGCCAAGGGTTATGGCTTTATCGCTCCTGACGAAGGCAGCGGCGACGCGTTTGTTCACATCAGCGCCGTTGAACGCGCCGGAATGAGCACGCTCGATAAGGACCAGCGCGTTAATTACGAGCTGGAAACCGACAACCGTGGCAAGACCTCGGCCGTCAACCTGTCAGCTGCATAAGATCATGGCCAAAGAGGAACTACTTACCCTCGAAGGCCAGATCGACGAGATTTTTCCCGACGGACGTTTTGGCGTCATGCTCGAGAATGATCACCGGATCATCGCTTACACCGCCGGGAAGATGCGTAAATTTCGCATCCGCTCGGTGGTGGGCGACCGGGTCCGCGTGGAAATGACTCCATACGATCTGTCAAAGGGCCGCATCGTTTTTCGCGAGCGTGGCCCAGGTGGCGGTCCTCCGGGGCCCCACAGCGGCAAGCGGCGGCACTAGGCTCGCCCAATACCAAACAAGCGGCGTGACAAGCGCCCAGAAACGATACGAAAAAATGACTATCTTGCTACCGGTGATCCGCCGCGGCCTTGGCCGTGCCCGGATTATCAGGGACCGTGCCCAAAACGGCACAGCCCCTCGCGGCTCACGGATTTCTCCCACGCTAACGCGCGCTGAATTTCGCCAAGCCGTGATCGAAGTGCTGGGCTGACCAGACGAAGGAGCGGGCGGGATCGTGATGTCAGAAAAATTCTACACCGATCAGGCAGAAAGCTGCGCCCGCGCAGCCGCCACCGCAACGCTCGCCAATCAGCGCGAGACACTTTTACGTTCACGCGCGGTCTGGCTTAGCCTGGCCGCGCGCGAACAAACCATTCAGGCCGGCCGGGCCGAACGCGACCGTATCCGTATTGAGATTGAGGAACCAGACCATGTCCGATGAAACCACCAAGCCGTTCCTGATCAAACGCCACGAAGACGGAACCTTTCGCCTGACCGTGCGCGACGTGCGCTACAACTCGCAAGGCTATCCGATCGTCACCGGCGTTCAGCAGGACACCGTGTTTGCAACCTCGGCTGCCGCCAAAAGCTTTGCCCGCAACAATTTTGACGCCAAGGCCGGGCAATACGCCACCAAGTGATTGCGCGCCGGGGACTCAGTTCCCCGGCTGCCCTGCTGCCCCGCCCGGCATCATCTGCTTGAACACCACTTTGCCGCGATCGATCTGCCACAGATCATTGCCGGGTTCGATAATCACGAACAGTTTTATCGGCACGTTGTAGCTGACAAAGACGTGGATCTCGGTCGGCTGCGGGTCGAGCGCGTGAGACACGCCAAACCCTTCGGCACCCTTCGGCACCGCTGCGGTTTCAACATCGATGCAGCCCTTGGTAAAAGCGCGGTGCGCCACCAACTTGCCTGCGCCATCAAAATCAAACCGCGAATGGCCGCCCGCCGGGAACCGCCCGGCCTGCGTCGCGGCGCTCATCACATAGACCGGATAGGTGCCATCATTGCGTGGCGGCAGAACCACTGTGTTGGGTGTACCCTTGCCACAATAGAACGATTTGGTTTCGCCCGCTGCCGCAAGGCCTTTACCGCGCAAATCGACCAGCTTGAGCGCCAGTGGCGATAGCGCGGCGCCCTCCCCCAGCTTCACCAATCCGCCACGCCGAACCGAACTGCCTGCCATCCAATAGCGCGCAAAGGCCCAGGTCCGGCCTTCCTTTTGACCGTAGTAGGTTACGAGCAGCTGGCCCTTCTCCGCCGGTTCCACGACATAACCGCGCACGCCTTGGTCGAACGCCTGATCCACCGTCAGCTTGGCTTTCTTGAGGTCGATCTGAAACCGGTCGGTCGAATGCCAAGCGGCTTGATCGTAGGCATAAATCTCCGCCCCGCGCAGCTCGGCTTCCTTGGCGGCGGCGAGTTGCTGCGCAGACGGATCGGCTATCGCCGGGGTCGCAGCCAAGGCGGCGGCGATCAGCAGCAGGCGGGCAAACAGGTTCATCGCGGCCTCGGCTGGGAAGTGGCTGGAACGGAGAGGGAAACCCGAACTCTGCGGCAAGTCAAGTCAGTCCCTTGACCGGATGGGCCAAGTGCCGCTTGAACGGACGCCTGCTTTTAGCTGGCGGCCGCCACATCAGTCGCCGCATCAGATTGTGATATCGGCAATTGGCCGCCGAAACGAATAAGGCAGGGTATTGCCGAAGCCGAACCGCATGATGATGTCGGGGCGGCGACCCGCCATCCCGGCCAGTTCGGCGCAGCGTTGGCGCAGTTCGGGCACCTCAACTGGCTGATTGAGGAATGATACCTTCATCCCCAATGCCGTGGCCGCCAGCGCGAAGCGTTGGCAGGCGCGGCCGACGTTGAACCACCCGTGTTTGTCTGCGCGTTCCGCGAAAAATACGGCAAGCCCAGCAGCGCTGCTTACTTGCTCGCGGTATTTGCGGTTTTCTGCATCGGCTTTGAACGACAAATCGAACAGTCTGTGACCGAGCCAGGTCGGCAACTGCGGGTTGCCGCTGGACGCGCTGAACAGTCCGTCGCCCTTGGCGATTGCGTCCCGCGCGTTGAAGCGCAACCAGTCACGCAATTCCTTGATGAAAGCCGGGTTCGCCATCTGAACCGAATTGCCTGCTGCAATCAAGTCGGCGAAGGCTGCCAGTCTTGGGGGTTCAGTGATCAGCTCCAGATTGACACCTTGTGATCCGGTCCATTCGATCAACGCCTTGATTGTGCTATCATTAGGCTTGCGGCCATTGAAAACTGAGCGGGTCGATTGGCGGCGGGCGATCGCGCCGAAAAGCGGGCTGGCGGGGTCGCGCCGCGAACCGAACCGGTAGACCCAGCCGTCTGCTTGCTTTGGATCGGCAACCAATTCGCCCCCTTGCCCAATCCTCAGCGCTGCAAGGTCAAGCGTTTCGGCAACGCATCCCAAACTCACGTAGAGGTGATGGTCGTCGGGATCGACCACGGGTGTGCGGCGCGTGAAATCCGGGGTGATGGCGATCTCATCCCGGCTCAAGCTAAACCGCCACGGCTGGGTGTTGTGTCCACTGGGGGCAAGGGCGGCGTAACGGATGAGGTCGGGCAATGCCGGGCGCGTAGCCAAGGCCTCGCGTAATCGTGCCTGCGCGTCCGCAGCGTCATCGGCCGAACCCATCCGGTTCAGCTCGATGACCGTGGCACCGGTGCCGACCAGCAAGACCGCACCGCCCCTTATCATGAGATCGCGACGTTTCATCGTCTGCTACCTTCCGGCCCTTGAAAATGGAACTAGCGTGCCGGATCGCGGCATTGCCCTGGGTACCAACCAGCCATTACGGCTTTGGGTCCCTTGCACGATCAATAGCTGTCATTCGCGCCTGCCGGGTTCGCACAAGCAGGGCCGGAACCCGGACCCGGATCCAACCACGCGACCTAGTTCGGCGCGCCGTAATAATCGTTGTTCTCACTCGACTGCGTGTCGTTATACTGACTGTCGTTGAAGCGGTGTTCGCGTTCGCGCTGTTCCTGACGCTTTTTAGATTGTTCGCTCAGATCTTTGTCCTGCTGGGCATCGGCAACCAGTTCGTCCGAATCCCACCAAGACGCGATCAGCGCGCTGGCTTTTTCGAGGAACCCGGCATCGTCATCGACCCGCGTTTCGGCATCTTCGACGCTCAGCTTGAGCCGGGCCTGCACTTCCGCGCTGGTGTCGATATAGTTGTAGAGCGCGGTCAGTGAAAATCCGCCCAGCAGCACGATGCAGACCAGCGCCTGAAACACCCGTTTGATATTCGTGAACATCGCTTTTCAGCCCCGGCCCGCCCCATATTCAGCTTTGGTCTATCCCCACATTGGTCAAAATTCCGCTAATTTCCCGATAGCTCGTGCTTCTTCATCGCATGGCGCAACTGATCATAACTGAGGTTCAGTGCTTTGGCGGTCTGGCGCTGGTTGAAGCGGTTGCGGGCCAGTGCGCTTTCCAGAATGGCCTTTTCGTAGCCATCGACCGCGCCGCGCAGATCGGTCACCGCATCGTAAGCGGTTGAAACGGCAGCAGCGGCTGCAGCAACCGGCGCAGCAGCCTCACCGGGCGGGCGCGGCATCGCAGCCGGTTTCCATGGGCTGTCAAACGGATCGAACACGATGTGCGCGACCGGCGCTTCCCACGTGCCCCAGCGGTACACCGCGCGTTCGATCACGTTGCGCAGTTCGCGGACATTGCCCGGCCACTGATAGGCTTCCAGCGCATCCATCGCCGCCTGGGTATAGCCGGGCCAGCTATCCCAGTGCAGTTCCGCCGCCATCCGCCGCCCAAAATAGTCGCACAGCACCCCGATGTCGCCCTCGCGGACGCGAAGTGGCGGCAGGGTGATCACTTCAAAGCTCAGCCGGTCGAGTAAGTCAGCGCGGAACCGGCCCTCCTCGGCCAGCTTGGGCAGATCCTCGTTGGTGGCGGCAACGATCCGGACATCGACCCGGATCGGGCGCGACGATCCAATCCGGGTAACTTCGCCATATTCGACTGCGCGCAACAAGCGTTCTTGCGCGCCCATCGTCAGCGTGGCCAGTTCGTCGAGAAAAAGCGTGCCTTTGTCGGCTTCTTCAAACCGGCCAGCGCGGGCTTTGGTAGCCCCGGTGAACGCGCCCTGCTCATGACCAAACAGCTCCGCCTCGATCAACGTTTCCGGCAAAGCCGCGCAATTGAGTGTGATCAGCGGCTCGGCCCAGCGTTTGCTCAGCTGATGGAGCCGCTCGGCAATCAGTTCCTTGCCGGTTCCGCGTTCGCCGACCACCAGCACCGGGCGGCCCATCGGCGCGGCCCGGCTGGCGCGTTCCACCGAATCCAGAAAGGCCGTGGACTGGCCAACAAATTGCGTGTTGCGATCCATGCCCAATATATAGCGAAAATTCCCAACTTGGCGCAAGAATTACACCATGTCGTTCGTCGATTGCTGGTCAAGCCCGCCAAAATGCTGGTCAAACCGCGTTTGGCACGCACCTTGCGAAGAGATGAACAAACCACACCATTCCACGAGGAACACCATGCTTACCACCCTGATCTCCAAAGCCAGCACGCTCACCAGCTCCAAGCTGAACGCTGCGATCGCTCTGTCGGTTGCTGCGATGCTGTCTTTCAACATCGTCGTGCTGGCCAGCCAGCTTCAGGCCGCTCCGCAGGTCGCCCAGACTTCGGGCACCGCGGCGCAGCAGGCTTGAGCGCGCTGGTGGCCCGCGACATGGGACATGACCCCTTTTCCCCGCTTGGGCCGGAATCCCAGGCATCCCCCGATGGCGGCGCGCAGTCCCCCCGCCGCTCTGGGGTTCCGGCTCAGACCGACCTCGATCCGATCGCGCCGCGCGCATCGCGGTTCGAAAGCGAAGTTGAACGCCTGCGCCGCAGCCCTACGCCGACCTTTTCGCAATCCTCTGCCGGAGTACCCTGGATGGGCATTTTTAGCCGCACCCGTGATATCATTGCCGCCAACTTCACCGACCTGCTCGAAAAGGCTGACGATCCGGAAAAGATGATCCGGATGATCATTTTCGAAATGGAAGAAACGCTGGTCGAAGTGCGCGCCTCTGCGGCTCGGACGATTGCCGATCAAAAGGAAATGCACCGCCACACGGTCAAGCTGGACCGGTTGCAGGCCGATTGGGGTGACAAGGCCCAACTGGCGCTTTCGAAGGATCGCGAAGACCTGGCCCGCGCGGCCTTGATCGAAAAGAAGAAGGCCGTCGATATGGCCGATCAACTGAAGATCGAAATCGCCGTGCTCGACGATGCGCTGCGGGCCTATGAGCTCGACATCGAAAAGCTGCAGAACCGACTGCGCGAAGCCCGGACCCGTCAGGGTGCGATCGCCGCGCGGCTGGAAAGCGCGGAAAACCGCGTCAAGCTGCGCACGCTGCTGGCCAGCGAGCGGGTTGACGAGGCGATGGCCCGGTTCGACCAGCTGGAACGCCGGGTCGATTACGCCGAAGGCCGCGCCGATGCGCTGTCGCTCGCCGATGGCCGCGGCAAGCCGAGCCTGGCCGACGAGATCAACGCGCTCGCCGGGACCGACAAGATTGACGAAGAATTGGAAGAAATGAAACGCGCGCTCAAGGGCGACGCCGGACAGGAGGGCTGAGACGATGGAATTTGGAGAAGTTATCGCCCTGATAAGCGGCGTAATCGGCCTGCCCTGGCTGGTACTGCACTACATCACCAAATGGAAAACAGCGCCAACCCTGACGGTCAATGACGAAACACTGCTCGACGAGTTGTACCAGCTCGCGCGCCGTCTCGATGACCGGATGGAAACGGTCGAACGGCTCGTGGCAGCGGACAACCCGGACTTCCGGACCCAGCGCCAGTTGGCTGACGGAATTCCCGAGTCGGTCCCGCTGGGAGATTTCACATCGCGTGAAACGCAGCGAGTGCGGAACCGCAAGTGAGCCGACTAAGCCGCAAGTTCTACCGCGACAAATTCAACGGCAAATTGCTGGGGGTCTGCGCGGGGATGGAAGACTATTTTGAAGTGAATGCACTGTGGTTCCGGTTGGGAGTGGTGGTGCTTTTCTTCACGGGCTTCGTCTTCATCGTGCCGATCTATTTCCTGATCGCCATGATCACCGACAAGAAGCCGCCGCAGCTTTACACCGATAGCCTTAGAAGCACGTTTTTAGAACCGCACATCATACCGCCCGCCAGTGATCTGACCGGCCCGGCGACAAGAAAGGGGATAGACCAATGACCAGCCCGCGGACCCGCTTTTACCGCGACAAGCGAAACGGCAAAATGATGGGCGTTTGCGCCGGGATTGCCGATTACACCGGGGTCAACTCGATCTGGGTCCGGTTGGGCTTCGTCGGGTTGGTGTTCATGACCGGCGGATCAATCCTGCCGTTCTACTTCATCCTCGGCTTCCTCGCCGACAAGAAGCCGGAACAGCTGTACGTCGACCGGCAGGAACAGCAGTTCTGGCAGGGTGTGCGCCAGTCGCCGACGCGGACAGCGCGCGAAGTCAAAGGCCAACTGCGCGAGATTGACCGCCGCCTGGCCGAAGTCGAAACCTTTTACGTCAGCAGCAACCCGCGGCTTTCCGCCGAGATTGAACGGCTGCGCTGAACCACTGATATTCCTGAGGGGAGTGAATACCATGGGACCCGATACAATCTGGATCTTCATACCGTTGTTTGCGCTGTCGATCCCAATCCTGAGGCTGTGGGCCAGTCACCGCGAGAAGATCGCTGAAATCCAGGCCCAGGCAACCGCCGAAAAGGCCGCGCAATACGCCACTAACAACACCCAACTGGAAGACCGCGTGCGGGTGCTGGAGCGGATCGTCACCGACAAGGGCTATGACGTCGCCAGCCAGATCGAAGCGCTGCGCGATGCCCGCAAGGTTGACGCCCTGATTGACACCCGTGAGAAGGACCGCGCCTGATGGATCCCGATAAAATGGAATTGGTCCGGATGCTGGTCCCGACCATTGCGATCATTAGCATTTCGGGCGTGGCTGGCTGGGTCATCACCACCTGGATGCGGATCAAGCATGGCTACCCGCTCGATGGGGCCTGGGGCCAAAAACTATATCCCAAGACCAGCAGCGAAGAGCTCGAGCGGATCAAGCTGCTGAGCCAGGAAAACGCCCAATTGCGTGCTGAGCTGGGCAGCCTCAAGGACCGGGTCGGCAATGTCGAACGGATCGTGACCGACAGCGGCTACCGCCTGACCCACGAAATCGAGGCGCTGCGGATCGAAAAGAAGGACGTCCAATGAACTGGGGCTCGCCTGAATTCGTGCTGGTGATCATTGCGATCAGCACCGCTGGCTGGATCGTCAACAACTGGATCCGCGCCCGTCACGGCTATGCCCTGGAAGACGAATGGGGCGGCAAGACGGCCAAGGATGGCGGCAAGGAAGTCGCTGCGCTCAAGGCCGAGAACACTGAACTGAAAGAACGGCTGGCGCTGTTTGAAGACCGGGTAATCGTGCTGGAACGGATCGCCACCGACAAATCGGTGGGCCTGGCGGCGCAAATCGAAAACCTGCGGACGGGGGAAAAGGCACAATGAACTTTGGTGATTTCATGGGGCTGGTTGCGTCCATGGGCGGACTGCTGGGCATCGTCGCGATCCTGAGCAACACCTATCGGCGGCGGCTGGAGCACAAAGAGCGGATTGCCGAACTGCGCAGTGGGGGCGGCTCTGCCGAGCCTGCACCCGAGAGCGCCACAACGATCGCTCGGCTGGAAAACCGGGTTCGCGTGCTGGAACGGATCGCCACCGATAAGAGCAACACGCTCGCCACCCAAATCGAAGATCTGCGCGAAACCGCAGACGCACGTTAAATTGGTTCGGAGATACGACAATGGATATGGGAACCGCATTGGTGGTTATTGCCGGGATCGGAGCGTTCTATTCGCTCAAGTCAAAGGGCGTCAGCACCGGCGGCGCTTTTGGCCGCAAGTATCGGCGCGGCGGCGAAATGCCAGCCGAACCCGCTGCGGCGCTGACCAGCCCGCGCGAAGCCGAACTGGAACGCGAAGTGGATGACCTGCGAACACGCATCCACGTCCTCGAACGGATCGCCACCGACGGGCGCGGCACCCGCGCGCTGGCCGATGAAATCGAAAGTCTGCGCGGAAAATAAGCGCGCCGCAGAAAGGAGCAAAGCCATGTCGACCCAAGCCCTCCTGATTGCCGTAACCCTGCTGACCGCCGTCATGATCCTGGCTTTGGCCTGTCTGCGCGGTTGGCAAGACTGGCTTAAGCTCAAGTCCCGCGAGCTGGACCTGCACCGCCCCGAAATCGAAGGCGGCGCTGGCAGCGGCGCGGCCCGGATCGAAGTCGCAGATCTGAAAGAACGGATCCGCAAACTCGAAGCCATCGCTGCCGGAGTAGACCTATGAACGACCATCGCGGCACCGCCGCCAAAGCCGGGATCAGCCTGGGCAGCGCCATCGCCGTCGCGATCAGCTGGAGCTTGAACAAATCAATCGTCTGGGCGATCGTCCACGGGGTCTTGTCGTGGTTCTATGTGCTGTATTATGCGCTCACCCGGCCGGGTGGCTTGATAGGGTGATCCAAGGGGCGGTGGACGCTGCGCCCTGCCCTCGCTAAGGCCCGCCCCATGCGCACTCTTCCCGATATTGCCGAAGAATACACCTTCCTCGAGGGCGACGAACGTTACCGTCTGCTGATCGAATTGGGCCGCGATCTGGAACCGATGTCCGATGCGCTGAAAACCGATGCTACACTGGTGCGCGGTTGTTCGGCGTCGGTCTGGGTCTACCCGACCCAGCT
>JANMHL010000268.1:0-6943 GCA_031375125.1 Novosphingobium sp.
ACATGATGCCCAGCGCATAGAGGATCATATATACCGGTTTACCGTGGCCGAGATATTGGTTGATCTACACGATGAACGAACCCCAGGGCGAATACTGCGAGAGCGAATTCCCGGCGAACTGCGTGATCGTCAGCGGCAGCAACAGCAGCGAACTGGCGAAGATCGGCGGGATAACCCCCGCGGTGTTGAGTTTGAGCGGCAAGTGGCTGCGATCAGCCTGCATCATACCGTTCTGGCTAGCCCGTTTGGGATACTGGATCAGCAGCCGCCGCGTGGCGCGTTCCATGAAGCATATCAGCAGCACCATGCCGACCAGCAAAGCCAGCAGCCCGAAGATCAAAAAGCCCGAAGTGGCGCCAGTCCGGCCGCCTTCGAACAGGTTGGAGATAAACCGCGGCATCTGCGCGACAATCCCGGCCATGATGATCAGCGAAGTACCATTGCCGATCCCGCGGCTGGTGATCTGCTCGCCCAGCCACAACAGGAACATCGTGCCGCCGACCAGCGAGATCAGTCCGGCGGCATAGAACAGCGGCCCTGGATTGATCGCAAAGCCTTGAACATCCGCATTGCGCAACATGGCATAGCCTTGGACCACGGCAAGAAACACAGCGCCATAACGCGAATACTGATTGAGCTTGCGGCGGCCGCTTTCGCCTTCTTTTTTAAGCGAAGCGAGCGATGGATGCAGCGACGAGGCCAACTGAACCACGATCGAGGCGGTAATATAGGGCATCACGCCAAGCGAGATCAGGCTGTAATTGGTCAGCGCGCCGCCCGAGAACATATTGAAGAAGTCCAGGATCCCGCCTGCACTCCGTTCAAAAAAGCTCTTGAGCTTGATCGGATCAATCCCCGGCAATGGCACAAAAGCCATAAACCGGAATACGATCAGGGCCCCCATGGTGAACCAGATGCGCTTTTTGAGCTCGGTTGCCTTGGAGAAGTTGGCGAGGCTCATGTTGCTCGCGATATTGTCGGCGCGTGATGCCATCGGGACTGAATGCCTTGTCTGGATGCCGGTCGTTCAGACCCGCTCGCGTGGAGTTTCGCGCTCCATATAGGGAGCCTGCCGCGAAGTCGAACCCCCCAAGCCAAAATCCCCGCCACTTTCGGGCGGGGATCTGGCTGGTTGGCTTACTTGGCGGCCTTTGCGGCCTTGTTGACCTCACGCCGCGCGGTCTTCTTTTCGTGTTCGCTAGGACCTACTTCGGGCAGTTCAACTGAACCGCCGGCCTTTTCGACCGCAGCCTTGGCACCGGCCGAAACGCCGTGGACGAAGAACTTGACCTTGGCGGTCAGTTCACCCTTGCCGAGCAGGCGGACGCCGTCCTTGCCGCCGCGGGCCAGACCAGCAGCCTTCAAGGCGGCGTGATCGATCACGGCTTTGGCATCAAGCTTGCCCGCGTCGAGCGCCTTCTGGATCAGGCCGAGGTTCACTTCGGCGAAGTCCTTGGCGAAAATGTTGTTGAAGCCGCGCTTTGGGATCCGCATGTGAAGTGGCATCTGGCCGCCTTCGAAGCCGTTGACGCTGACGCCCGAACGCGCTTTGGCGCCCTTCTGGCCGCGGCCAGCGGTCTTGCCCTTGCCCGAACCAATGCCCCGGCCAACCCGCATACGGGATTTACGGGCACCATTGTTGTCGCGGATATCATTCAGTTTCATGTCGTGCACTCGCTTTCGCTTTAGTCGCGCTGATAGGAGGCGCGCGCATAAGCGAAGCGGCGGGGAATGTCACCCCCTTTCGCACCTTGCTTTGTCGTGGCCACACGGCAATGCTGCAGACTTCATTACCCAAACCGTGCGGAAATGCCAGTTGTCCTTGTTTCGCCATAGCCTGGTACACCTGCTGGTGCTGTTTGCCGCAGCGCTGCTGCTGCGCGGCTACACCTTTGGCGATCCCAACCTGTTCATCGACGAGGCGTTCTATTTCGCCGCCGGCAACGCAATGCATCACGGCGCGCTGCCCTATGTCGATGTCTGGGACCGCAAACCGTTCGGGCTGTTCGCGCTGTACTATCTGATCGCGGGGATTTCAGCAGCGCCAATTGCTTATCAACTCGCCGCCGCCCTGTTCGCGACGCTGACCGCCTGGCTGATCGGGCGGATTGTGCTGCTGTGGAGCGATTGGCAAGGCGCGCTGTGTGCTGGTGCCGCCTACCTGTTCCTGCTCAGCGCGTTTCAAGGCTTTGGTGGGCAATCGCCGGTGTTCTACAACCTGTTCATCGCACTGGCGGCGTTGCTGGTGGCACGATCAGCCGCTGCTTTACGCGAAGGAACGGTCCCGCCCGCGGTTCCGCTGGCAATGTTAAGCGCTGGGCTGGCAATTACGATCAAAACCACCGCGCTGTTTGAGGCTGCCTTTCTAGGGCTGTTCGCCGTGGCTGCCCTGCCCCGTCCCATTTGGCTCAAGCAGGGCTGGCGCTGGGCATTGATTGGAGCAGCACCGACCTTGTTGATTGCGGCAAGTTACGCCCTGCTCGGCCATTGGAGCGAATACTGGCAAGCGATGACCGGGGCTAACCTTTCTGCGGGCCGCTGGGACGCCTATTCCGCGCAGATCAGACTGCGGCTGATGTTGGCCAGTCTCACGCCGCTGCTGGCGGTAGCTGCGTTTGGCTGGCTCGATCTCAAAGGTGATCAGCGGCGCTTTGCTGGGCTGTGGATTTTGGCCGCGCTGATCGGGCTGGCAGCGTTTCCCTATTTCCACCGGCACTACGCCTTGCCGTTGTTGGTGCCGCTGTGCGCGGCTGGTGGAGCGTTTCTATCACGGCGCTGGATCGGTCCTGTGGCGACTGTGGCCATTTGTCTGCTGGCATACCGCGAGTCACCGACCATCGATTTCGGCCATACCGCCCGCTCCAAAAAGGTGATGGAGGGACTCGCCGCGGTAATCCGAACAGCTGGGCCCAATGGGCCTTTGCTGGTCTACGAAGGCCCACCGTTCCTCTACACGATGACCGGCCGCTCCTTCCCCTCACCGCTCGCTTTTCCAGCGCATCTTTATCACGCAATCGAACAAGACGTCAGCCACCTCTCCACCCTGGACGAAGTGAAGCGCGTCCTCGCCCTGCGTCCGGAAGTCGTCGTGATGACCAAAGAACCGCGCGACGGGCCAATCAATGCAGCGACCTATGCCGCTGTGCGGGACTATGTCGGATCCCATTGCCGCCTTGTCGCACAGGCAGAAGTCCCAGAGCGCCTGCGCTCGGACCAGGTCCTGATCTGGGGCGATTGCCGCAGCACACTGCGCTAGCTATTCCAGACGCCTGACTGGTCGCCCAAAGCAAAAGGGCCCCGGATCGCTCCGAAGCCCCTTTGAATTGCTTGCAATCAACTGAATTCAGTCGACCACGACCACCATATGCGGAAGCTTGGCGATCGCACCGCGCACTTCGGCGGTGTCTTCAAGTTCGACGATCCGGTTCATCTTGCCCAGACCCAGACCGATCAGGATCTGCTTCTGGGTAAAGGGACGACGGATCGGTGAACCGATCTGCTTGATCTTGATCTTCGCCATGATCTGTTACTCCACAATCGCGTCGGCTGCGGCCTGAGCCTCAACCGCGCTCACGCCGGAACGACCCAGCAGATCCGCGACCTTCTTGCCGCGACGCTGTGCGACCGACTTCGGCGAAGTCTGTTCGGACAACGCGTCGAAAGTGGCGCGGATCATGTTGTATGGGTTCGAGGTGCCGACCGACTTGGTCACCACATCGGCAACGCCCAGGCTTTCAAAGACAGCGCGCATTGGGCCACCGGCGATGATCCCGGTCCCGGCCGGAGCCGAGCGGACATTCACGTTGCCAGCGCCAAAGTGACCTTTGCCATCATGATGCAGCGTGCGCCCTTCCTTGAGCGGAACGCGGATCATCTTCTTCTTGGCAGCAGCAGTTGCCTTGGTGATCGCTTCGGGCACTTCGCGTGCCTTGCCGTGACCAAAACCAACCCGGCCCTTGCCGTCGCCAACCACGACCAGCGCGGCAAAGCCAAAGCGCTTACCACCCTTAACGGTCTTGGAGACGCGGTTGATGTGGACCAGCTTTTCGATCAGCTCTTCGCCGCCATCATCATCGCCGCCGCGTCCGCGGCCGCGATCATCGCGTCCCCGGCCACGGCCACCACGATCACCCCCAGCATTGCGGTCATTGCCGCCACGCCCGCGACCACGGCCACCGCGATCACCACCTTCAGTGGGGGCAGCGACTTCTGCGGTTACGGCTTCGGTTACAACACCGGCTTCGTTGTTTGCTTCATCAGCCATCTTAGAACTCCAGCCCGCCTTCGCGGGCGGCATCGGCCAGCGCTTTGACGCGGCCATGGAACAGGAAGCCACCGCGATCGAACACGACGGTGGTAACGCCAGCCTTTTTGGCTGCCTCAGCCAAGGCCTTGCCGACAACGACCGCCGCATCGATGTTCGCGCCGACCTTGGTGCCGAGCGAATTGGCTGCGGCCACGGTCCGGCCAGCAGCATCGTCGATGATCTGGGCGTAGATGTGACGGCCCGAGCGGTGCACCGAAAGCCGCGGACGGCCGCCGGAATACGCCTTTAGGGTGGTGCGAACGCGCCGACGACGGCGCTCAAAAAGAGACAGCTTGGCCATTACTTCTTCTTCCCTTCCTTGCGGAAGATGTACTCGCCGCGGTACTTGATACCCTTGCCCTTGTAAGGCTCGGGCTTGCGCCAGCGACGGATTTCGGCGGCAACCTGACCGACCTGCTGCTTGTCAATCCCACTGATTTCAATCGTGGTATTGTCCGGCGTCTTGATCTCAATCCCTTCAGGGATCGCGAAATCGACGTCGTGGCTGTAGCCAAGCTGCAACTTCAGGTTCTTGCCCTGCGAGTTTGCACGATAACCAACCCCGGTGATTTCCAGCACCTTGGTATAGCCATCGGTCACCCCGGTGATGAGGTTATCGACCAGCGTCCGCTGCATGCCCCAAAAGGCGCGAGCCGACTTACTGTCGTTGGCTGGCTTCACCGAGATAGCATCGCCATCGACGGTATAGCTAATTTCATCACGCATGCTCAGCGAAAGGGTCCCCTTCGGGCCCTTCACAGTGAGGGTGCCGTTCGCGATTTCGGCGCTGACGCCGCTCGGGATCGACACTGGACGTTTACCGATGCGGCTCATCAGAACACCTCCGCCAGCACTTCGCCACCGACGTTCTGGGCGCGCGCTTCGGCATCCGAAAGCACACCGCGAGGCGTCGAGACGATGGTGATACCAAGACCATTGCGCACCACCGGAAGTTCTTTCGAACCCGAATAGACGCGGCGGCCTGGCTTGGAGACGCGGGCGACGTGTTTGATCGCCGGTTCGCCTTCAAAGTATTTCAGTTCAATCCGCAGCTGCGGATGGGCGCCAGTGGCGTCCTCTGCATAACCACGAATATAGCCTTCGCGCTGCAGAACTTCGAGTACGCGGGCGCGCAGCTTCGAAGCCGGCGAGAGGACAGAGTCCTTCTTCGCACGCTGGCCATTGCGGATGCGGGTGAGCATATCACCCAGGGGATCGGTCATTGCCATCGCTTGATCCTTACCAGCTCGACTTCGTCAGGCCGGGGATAAGGCCCTTGTTGCCTTTATCCCGCAGCTCGATCCGACAAAGGCCGAACTTGCGATAGTAGCCGCGTGGGCGGCCGGTGGTGACGCAGCGGTTGCGCACCCGGGTGGGATTCCCGTTACGGGGAATTTCTGCCAGCTTGAGGCGGGCCATCAGGCGTTCGGTATCATCGAGTGACTTGTCACCCGCAACCGCCTTCAGCGCCGCATACTTGCCTGCGTACTTTTTAACGAGCTTCTTGCGACGCTCGTTTTTGTTCACGGAACTCAGTTTCGCCATGGACTTAAGCTCTCTTCTCTAGCTCAGGCCGCTTGCGCGGTTTCGGCTTCCGCCGGGAACGGGAAACCAAACAGACGCAGCAATTCACGTGCTTCGTCGTCGGTCTTGGCAGTGGTTGTGACGATAATGTCCATCCCACGCACCTTTTCGATCTGATCGTAGCTGATCTCTGGGAAGATGATCTGCTCTTTCAGGCCCATCGCATAGTTCCCGCGGCCGTCGAACGACTTGGGGTTCACGCCGCGGAAATCGCGGATGCGGGGCATTGCAACGGTAATCAGCCGGTCGAGAAATTCGTACATCCGTTCACGACGCAAGGTAACCTTGCACCCGATCGGCATACCTTCGCGCAGCTTGAACTGAGCGATCGACTTCTTGGCCTTGGTTATGACCGGCTTCTGACCAGCGATCAGCGCCATTTCTTCGGCGGCAATCGTGACCTTCTTCTTGTCCTGGCTACCTTCACCCACGCCCATGTTGATCGTGATCTTCTCGATCTTGGGGACTTCCATGTGGTTCTTGTAACCGAACTTTTCCGTCATCGCCTTGACGATTTCAGCGTCGAAACGCTGCTTCATCCGGGGCACGTAATTCTCAGCCATCGATCTTCTCCCCCGACTTAACGGCGACGCGGACCTTCTTGCCGTCCTTGGACGTTTCGAAACGAACGCGGGTTGCCTTGCCGGTCTTGGGGTCGGCCAGGCCAACCTTGGAAATAGCCATCGGTGCTTCGCGGCGGTCGATCCCGCCTTGCGGGTTCGCCTGGCTCGGCTTGCGGTGACGGGCAGCGACGTTCACGCCCTGGACCAGGACCTTGCCGTCTTTCGGCATGACCTGAAGGACAGTGCCACTGCGGCCCTTGTCCTTGCCCGAGCGGACGACGACGCTGTCGCCCTTCTTGATTTTCGCGGCACCCATCACAGCACCTCCGGCGCAAGACTGATGATCTTCATGTAGCCCTTGCTGCGCAGTTCGCGGACCACCGGGCCGAAGATGCGCGTGCCGATCGGCTCGGCGTTCTTGTTGATCAGCACGGCAGCGTTGCTGTCGAAGCGGATCACGCTGCCGTCGGCGCGGCGCACTTCCTTGCGG
>JANMHL010000363.1:0-10393 GCA_031375125.1 Novosphingobium sp.
TCCAGAAAGCCTCCAAACTTGACCCCTCTGGGGCGGGCCAATATTGGCCCTGCGCTGCGTTGCTCGTCGATCACAATGTCCCCGCATTGCTCTCTCCTCGCGCCTTGCGCAGAGCCAATATTGGCTCCGTCACGGCGCTTCCATTCTGTCAGGACAGTCTCTGAATGGCCGAACCCATCATCCAGATCCGCAACGTCACCAAACGCTTTGGCAAAGTCGCTGCGGTCGACAATGTCAGCCTTGAAATCATGGCGGGCGAGTTTTTCGTCCTGCTCGGTCCGTCGGGCTGCGGCAAGACCACCTTGCTGCGGATGATCGCCGGGTTCGAACTGCCGACCGAAGGCCAGATCCTGATCGACGGGCAGGACATGGCCGGGATCCCGCCCAACAAGCGCCCGGTCAATATGGTGTTCCAAAGCTATGCCGTGTTCCCGCACATGACCGTGGCGGATAACGTGGCCTATGGCTTGAAGATCGCCGGGGTTGGCCGGGGTGAGCGGGAGGAGCGGGTCCGCGAGGCGCTGCAACTGGTCAGTCTGGCCGGGTTTGAAGACCGCAAGCCCGATCAGATGTCGGGCGGTCAGCGCCAGCGTGTCGCCTTGGCGCGCAGCCTGGTGATGAAGCCCAAAGTGCTGCTGCTCGATGAGCCGCTCTCGGCGCTGGATGCCAAACTGCGTGCGCAGATGCAGTTTGAGCTGAGCGAATTGCAGGATCACGTCGGGATTACCTTCGTCACCGTCACCCACGATCAGGACGAGGCGCTGTCGATGGCCGGGCGGATCGCGGTGATGAACAAAGGCGAAGTGGCGCAGATGGCCACGCCGTCCGACCTTTACGAATATCCGGCCAATCGGTTTGTGGCCGATTTCGTCGGCTCGGTGAACCTGTTCGAAGGCAAGCTGACGCTCGACGAGCCGGACCGTGCAGCAGTCAACTGTGCGGGCCTTGGCAAGGTCTATCTCAACCATGGGGTGACCGGCCCGCATGGCGCCGATGTCTGGATCGCGCTGCGGCCAGAGAAGATCTATCTCCACGTTCCCGGAGAAGGCAAGGCGATCCGCGCCGCCGCGCAGGACGCGCCCGATGACCACAATCTGGCGCGCGGAGTGATCACGGGGATGAGCTATCTGGGCGATATCACCCTGTTTGAAATCCAGCTGGACAATGGCGCAAAGATCCGGGTTTCACGCCCCAACCTGTCGCGCCGCGATCAGGAGGATTTCACTTGGGATGACCGCGTTTCGATGCACTGGCGCGCCGATAGCCCGGTCGTGCTGCTGAGCTGATCCGGTGACTGCTACCCGCCCCGTCCTTGGCGTGATCGCCTGCCAGCGCACCGTCGGCACTGAACCGGCGCAGGCCGTTATGGAGCGGTATATCCGCAGCGCTATGGTCCACGCCGATGTTGCCGCGTTGATCGTGCCATCGCTGCCCGATCTGATGAGCGCTGCCGAAGTCGCGCCGCGGCTCGACGGGATTCTGCTGACCGGCAGTCCTTCTAACGTCGACCCGGCGCGCTATCGCGATGAAGGCGGCGACGGGCCGTTCGATCCCGGCCGCGACGAAATTGCGCTGACGCTGGTTCAGCGGATGATCGACGCCGGGCGGCCGGTGTTCGGGATCTGCCGGGGCTTTCAGGAAATCAACGTTGCGTTGGGCGGGACATTGCGCCGTGACACCTCGGCCAGCGCTGAACTGCTGCGCCACCATGCGCCCGATGGGGCCGGGTTCGATGCGCTGTTCGATCACCTGCACCCGGTCCACCTGAGCGAAGGCGGAATGCTGGCGAAGGCACTTGGCAAGACCGAACTGTCGGTCAATTCGGTGCACTATCAGGGCGTTGGGCAATTGGCCCCCGGCCTGTCGGTTGAGGCGCTGGCGCCGGATGGTCTGATTGAAGCCTATTCGGCCCGGCCCAATGGCGCGCCCTTGGTCGCGGTCCAGTGGCACCCCGAATGGGACGCGGATCGCAACATCGATTCTGCGGCATTTTTCCAGCTACTCGGACGTGCTATGCGGGGCGAAGCATGAACACCCGCGTCACCCGCACCAACCGCTTTTTCGCCCGGATTGGCTTCTCTCCCTGAGGCCGGCGCACTGCGCCATTCACCTCATACAGAACCAATTTCCGGGAGAATTCCGATGCCTCGCAATTACGATATCGCCGAACTGAAGCGCCTTGATGTGGCGCACCACCTGCCCGCGCAGCAGGACTATCAACTGATCGAAGACATGGGCGGTAGCCGGATCGTGACCCATGCTGAGGGCTGCTATATCCACGATGGTGACGGCAACCGGATCCTGGATGGGATGGCCGGACTGTGGTGCGTCAATGTCGGCTATGGCCGCAAGGAGCTGGCCGAGGTTGCGTTCGAGCAGATGCAGGAGCTGCCGTTCTATAATACCTTTTTCAAAACTGTGACCCCGCCTGCCGTGCTGCTGGCGCAAAAGATCGCCAGTCTGACCGGCGGCAAGTTGCAGCACGTGTTCTTCAACGCCTCTGGCTCCGAAGCCAATGACACCGTGTTCCGGATGGTTCGGCATTACTGGAAGGTAAAGGGCGAACCCAAGCGGACGGTTTTTATCAGCCGCTGGAATGCCTATCACGGCAGCACTGTCGCCGGGGTCAGCCTGGGCGGCATGAAGGGGATGCACGAACAGGGCGATCTGCCGGTGCCGGGCGTCGAACACGTCCGCCAGCCCTATTGGTTTGGCGAAGGGTTTGGCGAGGATCCGGTCCAGTTCGGACTGGACTGCGCGCAGGCGATTGAGGACCGGATCCTCGAAGTCGGCCCCGAAAACGTCGCGGCGTTCATCGGAGAACCAGCACAGGGCGCGGGCGGGGTGATCCTGCCGCCACCGGGCTATTGGCAAGCGGTTGAGGCGATCTGCCGCAAGTATGGCATCCTGCTGGTCGCCGACGAAGTGATCTGCGGATTTGGCCGGACCGGCGAATGGTTCGCCCATCAGACCTATGGCTTCACCCCCGATCTGGTGGCGATGGCCAAGGGGTTGTCATCGGGCTATCTGCCGATCAGTGCGGTCGCGGTGTCGAGCGATATCGTCAAAGTGCTCAAGACCGGGGGCGATTTCGTCCACGGTTTCACCTATTCGGGCCATCCCGTTTGCGCGGCAGTGGCGCTGCGCAATATCGAGATCATCGAACGCGAAGGGCTGGTCGCACGGACTCGCGACGATACTGGGCCTTACCTCGCCAAGGCATTGGCGCGGCTGGCCGATCATCCACTGGTCGGCGAAGTGCGCTTGGTCGGGCTGCTCGGTGCGATCGAAATTGTGGCCAAGCCGGGCACCAACCAGCGCTGGGGCGGGACTGAGGGCAATGCCGGGCCGGTGGTGCGCGATCTGTGCATCGCGGGCGGTCTGATGGTTCGCGGCATCCGCGATACGATCGTGATGTGCCCCCCGCTGATCATCAGCCATGCCGAGATTGACGAGATGGTCGGGATCATCGCCAGGTCGCTGGATGCGGCGCTGCCGATCTTGCAGGCGCAATACGGCTGATCGACGCTTGCCCCGCCGGACCGGCGTGCTACCCCCAAAGCCACCGCCAGCGGGAGCAGCACGCCGATGTCCGTAAACTTTCAGCGCATCCCTTATCTGGTGGTGTTTGACGAGGTCAGCGCCTTCAAGGACACCTATGGCGGCGCGCTTGGCAAAGTCGCGGTTGAGGCGATGCAGCTGAAGCCCGATGTGCCGAGCGACAGCGTGGTGATCTTCTCACACCCCATCGGCGGCGGATCGTGGTTGCCGCTGGTGACGATGCTGGCCAAACTGGGCGTCCACACGATCTATGCCAACACTCGTTATCGCGGCAATGACACCGCGCTGATCATGGAGCGCGCGGTGATGGATTTTGGTGCGGTGATCCGCCACGCCAAGGACCGGCTGGGCTACAAAAAGGTCTATCTCGGCGGCTGGTCGGGCGGCGGCGCGCAAAGCTTGTTCTATCAAGCCGAAGCGCAGGATCCGCGCGTGACCCATACCCCGGCGGGCGATCCCTATGACCTGACTGCGGCCAATTTTGTGGCGGCCGACGGCGTGCTGCTGCTGGCCGCGCACCTTTCGCGCAATTTGACGCTGACCGAATGGATGGACGCCTCGATTGAGGATGAAAGCCGCCCGTTTGAGCGCAACCCCAAGTGGAACCTCTATGCCGCCGATGGGCCGAAGCCGCCTTATTCGGCCGATTTCGTTGCCGAATACCGCGCTCGCCAGATCGCCCGCAACCGCCGGATCACGGCCTGGGTGAAGGACGAGTTGGCCGCGCTGAAGGCGCAAGGGCTGGAAAATCACGAACGCTGCTTCACCGTTCAAGGCACAATGGCCGATCCGCGCTGGCTTGATCCCTTGGTCGATCCCAACGAGCGCGCGCCGAACCATTGTATGCTGGGCGATCCGTTCGTGGTGAACGATGGTCCGGTCGGGCTGGCGCGGTTCAGCACTTTGCGTTCGTGGCTGTCGCAGTGGTCCTATGATGACAGCAACGGCGACGGTCTGAAATGTGCGGCGCGGATATCCGGCCCGATGCTGGTGATCGAAAACGGCGCCGACGATGCCTGCACCCCCAGCCACGCCGAGCGGCTGATGGCGGCAGCGACCAAGTGCCAGATCGACCACCACCTGATCGCCGGGGCCAACCACTAGTACTTCGGCCAGACGCCCTTGGCACAGCTGGCGGCGGAACTGGTGAAGGGTTGGATCGACGCGCAGCCATGACTTTGCCACTTCCTCGTCATTGCGAGCGTAGCGAAGCAATCCAGAGCGGTTTATGCGGCTCTGGATTGCTTCGCTACGCTCGCAATGATGTACTTTGGTTTGGGTGAACTTCATGTCTCCGTTGTCCCGCAGCATTGAATTCGTCGAAGTCGGCCCGCGCGATGGTTTGCAGAATGAGGCGCTGCTGGTTTCAACTGAGCACAAGGTCGAACTGATCCGCCGCGCGACTGCCGCAGGGGTGCGGAGGATCGAAGTGGCGAGCTTTGTGAACCCCAGCAAAGTGCCGCAAATGGCCGATGCCGAGGCAGTCGTCGCGGCGCTCGGCCAGCCTGATGGCGTGACCCGGATCGGGCTGGTGCTCAATCAGCGCGGGGCGCAGCGGGCTTTGGCGGCGGGGCTGGATCAGCTGGGCGCGGTGGCGGTGGCCAGCGACGCATTCGGCGCGCGCAACCAAGGCCAGACCAGCGCGGAATCGCTTGCAGTTGCCAGCGAAATCATCGGCATGGCGCAAGCCGCCGGGATCACAGCGCAAGTGACGATTGCAGTGGCGTTTGGCTGTCCGTTCAGCGGCGCGGTTGATCCCTCGCACGTGGTTCGCATGGCGCAAGCCTTGGCGCAGGCAGGCCCAGTGGAAATCGCCTTGGCCGATACCATCGGAGTGGCGGCTCCGGCGGAGGTTTCAGCCTTGGTCAACGCGGTCTGCGCCGCGATTGCGCCACTGCCGGTGCGGGTCCATTTTCACAACACCCGCGGCACCGGGATCGCCAATGTCTGGGCGGCGGTGGAGGCTGGGGCGAACGTCGTCGATGGTTCGATTGGCGGGCTGGGCGGCTGTCCGTTCGTCCCCGGCGCGGCGGGCAATGTGGCGAGCGAGGACGTGGCCTATCTGCTCGCCCGGTCGGGCGTCGCCACCGGGCTGGACTTGCCCAAACTGGTCGAAACTGCACGCTGGCTGGGCGGGGTGATGGGCAAGGAAATGCCCTCGATGCTGTCAAAGGCTGGCGCGGCATGAGCGGGGCTCTCGATGGGATAAAAGTGATCGAGCTGGGCCAGCTCATTGCCGGGCCGTTCTGCGGGCAATTGCTCGGCGATATGGGCGCCGATGTGATCAAGATCGAACCGCCCGGTGCAGGCGATCCGATGCGCAGCTGGGGCCACGGCGAGCACAAAGTCTGGTGGGAAGTGATCGGGCGCAACAAACGCTCGGTCACTGCCAATCTGCGGGTCGCAGAGGGGCAAGCGCTGGTCCGGCGGCTGCTGGCCGAGGCCGATATCATGATCGAGAATTTCAAGCCCGGAACGGTCGAGAAATGGGGGCTGGGCCCGGCTGATCTGCATGCGATCAACCCTCGGCTGATCGTGGTGCGGATGTCTGGCTACGGCCAGACCGGGCCCTATGCGGGTCGCGCCGGCTATGGCGGGATTGGTGAGGCGATGGGCGGGCTGCGTGCGATTGTGGGTGAGCCGGACCGGCCCCCGGCGCGGACCGGCATTTCAATCGGTGATACCCTCGCGGCGACCTATGGCTGCATGGGGGCCTTGGCCGCGCTCCACGCCCGGCAAGCTAGCGGCAAGGGTCAGGTGGTCGATTCCGCGCTCTATGAAGCGGTGCTGCAAGTGATGGAAAGCGTGGTGCCGGAATATGATCTGATGGGGCTGGTCCGCCCGCGCTCCGGCTCGGTCCTGCCGGGTATCGCGCCCAGCAACGTCTATTCGTGTAGCGATGGCGAGTACATGATCGGCGGCAATGGCGACACGATTTTTGCGCGGCTGTGCGCCGCGATGGGCCAGCCGGAATTGGCCCGCGACCCGCGCTTTGCGACGCATATTGCGCGCGGAGAGCGGCAGGGCGAGCTTGACGATCTGATCAACCAGTGGACCCGGACGCTGACGATTGCGCAGCTTGAAGCCCTGATGATCGAACATTCGGTGCCTGCTGGCCGGGTCTATACCGGCGCGGAAATGTTGGCCGATCCGCACTTTGCCGCGCGCGGCGCGCTGGCCGAAGTGGCGCATCCGCAGCACGGCAGCTTGAAGATGCAGGCGCCGATGCCCAAGTTGTCAGCGACGCCCTCCAGCATCCGCCGCCGCGCGCCGCTGTTTCCGGGTGAACACAACGCCGAGGTTTATGGCGAACTGCTGGGGCTAAGCGATAACGAACTGGCTGACCTTGCCCTGCAGGGTGTGATTTGAACCGCCATGAAAGGAATTCCGATGGACTGGCATGACGTAATGCAGTTGGCCTCTGGCGCGGCTAATCCGGCCCCGCGCCGGGTTGAAAAAACCGAGGAAGAATGGCGCGCGCTGCTCAGCCCGGATCAGTATCAGGTAACCCGCTTGGCCGGGACCGAGCGGGCCTTTTCCAGCGGGATGTGCAGCCTGTTCCAGCCGGGCCGATATGCCTGCGCGTGCTGCGGGACGGCGCTGTTTGACAGCGCCAGCAAGTTTGAAAGCGGCACCGGCTGGCCCAGCTTTGGCGCGCCGGTCGAAGATGGCGTGGTCGGCTATCACGGCGATAACAGCCACGGGATGATCCGGGTTGAGGCAACCTGCAACGTCTGCGACGCGCACCTTGGCCATGTCTTCCCGGATGGTCCGCCGCCGACAGGGCTGCGTTATTGCATCAATGCGCTGTCGCTGGAGAAGTTGCCGGACTGATGTTCAACTTTGATCACAGCCTGACCCGCGAACTGGACGGGTTCTTCACCCCCAGCCAGGCCGCCGCCGCGCCCGCGCCGCGCATGGTGGCGTGGAATGCCGCGTTGGCCGAGACGTTGGGGCTGCCCAATGCCGCGCCGGAACAATGGGCCAGTTGGTTGTCCGGAGCGGAAACGATGCCGGGATCGCAGCCGGTCGCGCTGGCCTATGCCGGGCACCAATTTGGCCATTTCAATCCGCAGATGGGTGATGGCCGGGCGCTGCTGCTGGGTGAGCTGGTTGCGCCGGATGGCGCGCGGTTTGATCTGCAATTCAAAGGATCGGGGCAGACCCCCTATTCGCGCGGCGGCGACGGCAAAAGCACGCTGAGCGCCGCGCTGCGTGAATATCTGATGTCAGAAGCGATGGCCGCGCTGGGCGTGCCGAGCACCCGCAGCCTGGCGGTGGTCGCCACCGGCGAAGGGCTGTGGCGCGACGAGCCGCACCACGGCGCGGTGCTGAGCCGGATTGCCGCCAGCCATTTGCGGGTGGGCACCTTTGAATGGGCAGCGGCGCACCATGGCCGCGCAGCAGTCGAGCGGTTGGTGGACTATGCCCTGCAACGCCATTTTCCAGACCAGATGGCAGCGCGCAATCGCCCGCTGGCGCTGCTGGAGGCGGTTTGTGAGGCGCAGGCCAAGCTGGTCGCCAAATGGATGAACCTGGGCTTTGTTCACGGCGTGATGAACACTGATAACGTCACGATTTCGGGCGAGACGATCGATTATGGCCCCTGCGCCTTCCTCGATGGCTATTCCGCTGGCGCCGTGTTCAGTTCGATCGACAAAGGCGGCCGCTATGCCTTTGGCCAGCAGCCGCTGGTCTGCCGCTGGAACCTCTACAAGCTGGCCTCGGCGCTGATTGAGTCGATCGTCGCGGTGGATGAGGCGGACAATGAGGCGGCGCGGCTGCTGCTCGATGGGTTCGGCGCGCGGTATGAGGCGCACTGGGTGCAAGGCCTGCGACCCAAGTTGGGACTGACGACCACACAGGACGGCGATCTCGCGCTGGGACAGGCGCTGTTCGCGGCGCTGGAGGGGCAACAGGCCGATTTCACCCGGGTATTCCGCGCGCTGGCGGCTTCGCTGGTCGAGGGTTACGGCGCGGTTGGGGCCGAATTGACCGATCCCGCCGCTCTGCAAGGCTGGTGGGCGCAGTGGCAGGACCGCCTGGCGCTTGAACCGCTTGACCAAGCAATTCGCACAGCACAAATGGACGCGGTCAACCCGCTGTACATTGCGCGCAACCACCTGACCGATGCGGCGCTGAGCGCGGCGGCGACCGGGGATATGACGCTGTTTGAGGAACTACTCGCCTTGGTCAGCCAGCCGTTCACGCCGCGCGCCGGGATGGAGCGCTACACCCATGGCGCACCCAGCGGCACGCCCGGCCATGTCACCTATTGCGGCACTTGAAGCCGCGCCATCGCCGCTGCGAACTGCTCATCGAGCCCCGGATTATCGCCCACGAATTCGCTGGTCCCCACTGGTCGCCCGGCCGGGAACAGCACCGGATTGCGCGAATAGTTGGCCGGTAGAATTTCACGCGCGGCATGGTTGGGGGTGGGGAACCAGATCGTCCCGGCGACCCCGGCCCCGCCCTCGGCACTCAGCAGATAGTCGATCAATTTGTGGGCGTTTTCGGGCCGGGTCGATTTCGCCGGAATGCACAGACAATCGCACGATAACAGCGCGCCTTCGCTGGGCAGGGCAAAGCCGATATCGGGGTCTTCCAGCGCAACCTGCGCCAGATCGCCGTTCCACAGCGCCACGAGGTCTGCCTCACCCTTCAGCAGCAAATCCTGCCCGCCATCGCGGTGCAGCGCCTTGACCCGCGGCATGGCCCGCACCAGTTCGGCCTCGGCCTGTTTGACCCGGTCGGGGTTAAACTGGTTGGCCGAAAAACCCAGCGCCTTGGCCGCGATCCGGAACAGCAGCGCGGGGTCAGCGGGAAGTGCTATCCGCCCGGCCAAGCCTGGTCCTTCGAGCAGCGCCTTCCATCCGGTCGGCACTTGCGCAACCTTGGATTTGCGGTAGCCGATCCCCAGCGCCAGCCAGGTATAGGGCACCGAATGGGCATTGCCCGGATCATAGGGCAGATCGGCAAAGGCCGGTTCCAGATTGGCGAGGCTGGGCAGGCGGGCATGGCGGAGCGGGATCAGCAGGTCTTCGCGGATCAGCCGCTCGACCCACTGACTGGACGGCACCACCAAATCGAACCCGTGGTTTCCAGCTTTCAGCTTGGCATAGAGTTCGGCGTTGCCCGCAAAAGTGGTCACGCGGACGTCGATCCCGCTGGCGCGGCGAAAATCATCGAGCGTCGTTTCGCCCAAATAGTCCTGCCAGATCGCCAGCGACAGCTGCGGCGGCTCGCGCCCACAGGCCGATAGCCCGGCCGCGCCCGCTCCGGCCGCGGCCAGTCCTTGCAGCACGGCGCGGCGGTTGAGTGGAATTTGGCGGTCCGGTTTCACGCATCCGGTCCTAAGCGCCCAAGTGGTTGAGGAAAAGGCCGCGATTGCCCTTGTCCCAAGCCTTTGGCATAGTTGGGCAATGGACAATCCAACCGGCAATGACGATTTCAATCCCGAGCCGCCCGCGCGGACCAAGCTGGGGGTGATTGTCTTCGTCGTGCTGCTGCACGTTGTGGTGCTGCTGGGTTTGGTCCGCGCCTTTGCCCCCGATTTCGCAGCGAAGGCAGTTGAGCAGGTGCTGTCGACCTTTACCGTCACGATTACCGCGCCGCCGCCGCCCCCTCCGGCCGAGCAGCCCAAAGCGGCAGGCGCAACCGGTGAGGCGGGGAAAAAGGCGGTGCCCAAGGAAACCAAGGCCCCGCCGCCCAAGATCGCGATTGCTAAAACCCCAGCGCCCAAGGCCAGCTCGACCGGATCGGCAGTGACATCCGGCGCGACCAGTCAGGGCAATGGCACCGGCGCGGGCGGAACCGGCACCGGCACCGGCGC
>JANMHL010000367.1:0-6099 GCA_031375125.1 Novosphingobium sp.
CCCGCATTTCAACGCCGGGCGCGGGGCGGTGTTCACTTGGGATGGCACCAACTCGCTCGATGCCGCGATCATGGACGGCAAAACCCGCAAGGCAGGGGCGGTCAGCGGGCTGAGCCGAACCAAGAACCCAGTTCTGCTGGCCCGCGCCGTGATGGACAAGGGCCCGCACGTGTTCCTTTCTGGCGAAGGGGCCGAACAATTTTCTCGTCTGCATGGCCTGACCGAAGTCGATCCCTCGTACTTTTACACGCAGGAGCGCTGGGACCAGTTGCAAAAGCTCAAGGCTGAGAAGCTCTCCGCCTATGATGTCGATCACAAGTACGGCACCGTCGGTGCGGTGGCGGTCGATGGCGAGGGCCATGTCGCCGCGGCCACATCGACCGGGGGGATGACCGGCAAGCGCTGGGGCCGGATCGGCGATGCTCCGGTGATCGGTGCGGGCACTTATGCCGATGACCGGGCCTGTGCGGTTTCAGCCACCGGCACCGGCGAATATTTCATCCGCGAAGGCGTGGCGCACGAAATTTGCGCCCGGATTCGCTTTACCGGCGAAAGCCCGCAGATCGCCGCCGATACGGTGATGCTGGAAGTTGGCGAAATGGGCGGCGACGGCGGGGTGATTGTGATCGCACCCGATGGGCAGAGCGCGTTCAGCTTCAACACCCCCGGGATGTACCGGGCGCGGGCAAACAGCAACGGCTTGAAGGAAGTAGCGATTTTCCGCGATGACGGCCCCGGCGGGATCGCGCCGCCCAAGGTTGTTTCTCCAGAACCCGCGCGGGAACCAGCGCCTGCGCCCAAGATCGAGCCACAGCTCTGAGGCCCGATTTGACTCCGCCCGCAAGCAGGCATAGCAAAGCGGGCCTTGGCGCCGGCTTTGTAAAGGGTCGCCCGACTCCGAGATAATCGGCTCGCCGCCGCAGCCTTTTGCGTCGGCCAGCCTCTCAGGAGGAAACGATCATGAAAATGCTTCGTCACGCGGCCATTCTGGCGGCATCTTTGTCTCTCGCTTTTGCCACCCCGGTACTGGCGCAATCTGATCCCATGACCGGCGGCGAATATGTCGAGGTTTCATCGATCACGATCGATGATGGGCATTATCTGGACTATGCCAGCCACCTCGCATCGGTCTGGCGAGCAAACAATGACTATGCCAAGTCGCAAGGCTGGATCAGCGGCTACGAAGTGCTGGCCAACGTCAACAAGCGGCCGGGGGAACCAGACCTTATCCTGGTGGTCCGGTTCAAGAGCTTGCCTGATGCAGCTGAGAGTGAGCGCCGGGGAAAGATGTACCGCGATCATATGAAAACGACTGACGCCCAGATGGAAGCCGCGTCAGCTGGCCGGGCCAAGTTTCGCAAAGTGATCGGCTCGCAGCTCTGGCAGGTGCTAAACTTCAAGTGACCAGCTGATCGAGTACGCAATCGGCGGACAAAATCAGGGTCATTGCTGACCCGAACCGCCGATTGCGAACTTGTCAGCCTTGCGCTTGCCCAGCCGCATCCCCGATTCAAGCCGGGCGCGCAGCTGAGTGTAATAGGCCTCGAGAAAGGCGCGTTCATCGCCTGCGCCGGGGTTCCAGCCGATCTTGCGGCAGATCGCTTCGTGCACTGCGACGATGGCTTCGGCGCGGTCTTCGCGCAGCACCCGTTCCAGCGTCTGCAGTTCGAACTCGCCATAGATCGCCAGCTCCGCCTCGCCGAATTTGTAGGATGCGCCGGTGGTTGTGCTGGTTCCACTGGCGGCGGTCTGAGTGGTGGACAGTGCGGGTTGCAGCTTTTGCCGGGGGGCCTCGACTACCCAGGTGCCCGCGACCAGATCGCCTGCCCGCAGCCGGTCGTGGTTGAAAAACGGGAACAGCGCGAACACTAGCAGCCACCCGGCCAGCATCCAGTTGGTCAGCCCGCCGACAAAGCCCAGCACGAACAGCGCAGAGATCGGCAGGAACAACTCGATGTCTCGCAACAGGTTGCGGGCCAACACCATCTCGGTCGACAGCCGCCCGCCGCCGCGCGCGGCGATCCGGATCCCGGTCATCCGTTTACCCGGCGTCGCCCCGCGCGGGCCCAGCTCGAACAGCAGGAAATAGCCATAACGCAGCGCGAACAGCAGCAGGATCAGCACGATCTGGATCGCCTCGGCAGCTGGGTTGCGCCCGCCCTTGGCAGCGCCCTCGATCGCCGCGCCTGCTCCGGCAAAGCCGAGCACGATGGCCACGACGATCACGGTCAGCGTGATGATAGTCAGATCGATCAGCAAGGCCCCGAACCGCGCCCCGCGCCCCGCCAGCACTACCGGCAGCGCGATTCCTTCGGGCGTGATCAGCACGCGGCGGCGCTTCGCCATCCGGGCCTCGTTGTCGCTCATGCGATTTCACTGCCCGGCGGCACGCGCCGAAACAGGAAGAAATAGCCCAGCCAGAACGCCAGCATCGCCCCGCCCAATCCCAGCCGCGCTTCGGTGTTGTCGATCAGCTGGCGGGCAAATCCTTCGAGCAGGCCCGCGACCAGCAGCATCAGCACTACCCCAGCCATCACCACCGCGCTGCGTTGCCCGGCGGCGGCAGTGGCATCGAGCAGCGACTGGTCGCCCGGAAAGGCCATCGACCGGCCAACGTGCAGCCCGGCTCCGCCCGCCAGCAGGATCGCGAACAGTTCCGTTGTGCCATGGACCGCCAGCCAGCCGGAAATGTCATAGGTCAGCCCTTGCCCGGCATAGAGCCACAGGATCGCGCCCAGCATCGTGGTGTTCTGAACCAGCAGCAGCAGTGGCGGTATTCCAAAGGCGAAACCCAGCGCAAAGCACATGATCGCGATCCCGGCGTTGTGGCTGAACAGGCTGGCGGCGAATACCGACAAGCCCGGCTGGCTGTCATTGCCGAACAGCCCGGCCCGTAAAATTTCGCGGCTGGCCCCGGGCACGCGATCGCCCGCCAACTCGCTGGGGAATAGCGAAAAATACCAATCGGGATCTTGCGCGCAAAGCAGCCAGCCAATCGCGGCACCGGCCACCATCAGCACCAGTGCGACCAGCAGTTCGGGCGCAATTGCGCGCACCGCCCGGCTCCATTCGCCGCCAAAGAACCGCCCCAGCCAACTCAGCAGTGTGGTGCGCGGGCCGTAAACCAGAAACCACGCCCGCTGGACCAGGCTTTCCAGATAGCCCAGCGTTGCCGCATCAAGCGACGTTTCGCGCGCCACCGACAGGCTGGATGCGACGGTCCGATAGAGCACCGGCAGTTCCAGCAGATCGGCATCGGACAGACGCCGCAAGCGGCCCTTTTCCATCCGTGTGACGATCAGTTCCAGCCGTTTCCAATCAGGCTCACGCTGCTGGCGAAACCGGTCAGACCGCAGCGCCGCCGCCTCAATCGCGGCTTCGGCCACGGCGGCTTTGCGCAAGGTTGGGAACAGGGCCATTATCCGATCGCTCCCTTGCGCTTGATTGCCAAATAAGTGTCGAGCAGGCGGGTGCCGATCCGGTCCCACGGTGCTTCGATCACGTCCACGCCCAGTGCCCGCAGCTTGCCCAGGACCAAGGCCCGTTGGCGCAGCAGGCCATCGGCGCTGACCGCTTTGGCCATGGTCTGGATCGTACCCGGCGCGGCGGTGGCCATTCCGGTCAGTTCTTCGTCGGCCATGGTCACGAATAACACCAGATGGCGTCCGGCCAGCCGGGCGATGCTTTCGACCATCAGTTCGGCGCTGGTCGGATCGGTGAAGTCTGAAAACACCACGACCAGACTGCGGCGCTGGAGCCGCCCAGCCAAAGTCGCCAGCGCCAGCGTAAAGTTCGGCTCCTGCGCATGGTAATCCAGCCCCGCAGCGGCGCGGTGCAGCCGGGGGAAATCGCGCGCATCGATTGCAAACGGCGTGAACAGTTCGGGCCGCGCCGCAAACCCGAACAACGCGACCTTGTCGCCGCCCTTCAGCGCAACATAGGCGGTGGACAGCGCTGCCGAGACTGCCCGGTCGATTCGCGGCAGTCCGCCAACCGGCTCGCACATCGCGGCGCCGCAATCGAACGCGAAGACGATCTGGTTGTTGCGTTCGGATTCATATTCCTTGGCATAAAGGTGCGCGTGGCGGGCGCTCGATTTCCAGTCGATCCGGCGCTTGTCCATCCCCGGCTGGAATTCGGCCAAGGCTTCAAACATCGTCCCCTCGCCCCTGATCCGCCGGGCGATTAGGCCGAACTGCGCGTCCTTGAGGAAGGCCTGCATCGCAGGCGAACGCACCGCCGACAGGTTTGGCCAGACCCGCACCGATTGGTCCAGATCGCGGCGGATCTGCCGCGCGCCCAGCCCCAGCGGGCCGGTCCAGCGCAGCCACAACTCCTCCACCGCGCCGGTCCCGCGCCGGGTCGGGCAATAGCCGAGCGCGGCCTGCCAGGTGCCGTTGTCCTGCTTGACCAACGCCTGTTCGCTGCGTCCGCCGGGCAGCAATCGAGGGTCCGCCGCAATCGCGCAATCGACCCGGCTGCGCAGCCCTCCGGCAAACGCAGCTTCAACCTGCAGCCAGCCTTGCTCGCCCACTTCGACATCGCCGCTGGCGGTCAGTTCCGCGCTGGTCATCCGCCCGGCCAGCACGGCATCAACCAGTACCAAGGCCAGCACCATGGTCCCGATCAACGGCGCAGCCGTCCAGTTGCCGGGCGATAGCACCGCCACCAGCAAAGCCAGTGGCGCTGCCGCCGCAACCAGCAGCGCAGCCCGTCCGGTCGGGATCAAGACGGCGCGGTGCTGCATCGGCTTAACGCGGCGCCTCGGTGCTTTCGACCAGTTCGGCCACCAGCGCCTCAACCTGCTTGCCCTCGATCTCAGCCGCCGGGCTGAGCAACAAGCGGTGGCGCAGGACCGGGGCGGCCAGTGCCTTCACGTCATCGGGCAGGACATAGTCGCGCGCTTCCAACGCGGCCCGGGCGCGGGCGGCGTTGGCCAGCAGCACGGCGGCGCGCGGGGATGCACCAGAGGCGAGATCGGCGCTGTCGCGGGTCGCGCGGATCAGCCGGACGATGTAATCGATCACCGTTTCGGCCAGCGTCACGGTCTTTACTGCCCTTGCAGCGGCCGCAATCATCGCGGCATCGGCGACCTTTTCGACCCCCAGCTGAGCCGGGCGCGGCGGCCCGGTGTGGACACCGAAATTGGCGACGATCTTCGCCTCTTCAGCGGCGCTGGGATAGGGCACCAGCAGCTTGAACAGGAACCGGTCGAGCTGCGCTTCGGGCAGCGGATAGACCCCTTGGCTCTCGATCGGGTTTTGCGTGGCGACCACCATGAAACTGGCCGGCAGCGAATGCGCCGTACCGTCCAGCGTCACGCGGCGTTCTTGCATCGCCTCTAGCAGCGCGGCCTGCGTTTTGGGCGGGGTCCGGTTGATTTCATCTGCCAGCAGCAGCTCGGTAAAAATCGGACCGCGGGTCAGGGTAAACTGGCTGGTCTGGAAATTGAACAAGTTCGATCCCAGAATGTCGCCCGGCATCAGATCCGGCGTGAACTGGATCCGGCCAAAATCGAGGCCGAGACTGGCGGCAAAGCATTGCGCCATAAAGGTCTTGGCCGTGCCCGGCGGACCTTCGAGCAGGACGTGGCCCTGCGCCAGCAGCGCAGTCAACAGGGCATCGACCGTGGCGGTCTGGCCGACAACGGCCTTGCCGACCTGGCCCCGAATCTGGGCGGCAAGATTGCTAACCTCAGCCAGAGTCATCGTGCTGTCACTCATCGCGTCAAAGTCCTTTCCAGCGCATGGAGTTGCCGCGCAGCGCGCAGCAGGTCGGTCGGTTTGCGGGCCGCGCGCAGTTGCGCGGTTGTTGCGGAAAACGTTGCCAGCCCCGGTGCGCGGGCGGCCAGCGCGCGGTCAATCGCGGCGTCGGCTTGGTCATGGCTGAGCCGGGATGGCAGCGCCAACGCCTTGACCAGCCGTTCGCGCGCGGCATCGGCATAGGGCGGGCCGACCAAGTGCAGCCGCCGCGCCCGCTGGATCAGCCCGGCGGCATTGCCAACCAGCTCGCGTTTGCCAAAGGCCAAGGCCCGGCCCGCCACCACCGGCGGCCCGAACCGCTGATAGGCCCGCCACAGCGCCACCGCCGCAGCCAGCA
>JANMHL010000401.1:0-2856 GCA_031375125.1 Novosphingobium sp.
CGCGCACAGCCGCGCCGAAGTCGCGCTCGACAGGAACGGCACGTCGCCAAAGCAGACCAGCACCAGTCCGGTAAAATCCACCAGAGCATCCTTGGCCATCAGCGCCGCATGGGCGGTGCCAAGCTGCGGATCCTGCACCACTACCTCAGCGCCGCTCCCGGCCAACGCTGCCTCAATCTGTTCGCGCCGATCACCTGCCACGATCACCTGCCGCGCGGGGCTCAATTCGCCCAAGCTGCCCAGCAGATGCAGCAGCATCGGATGCCCGGCAATCGGGTGGAGCACCTTGTGCAGGTCGCTCTTCATGCGGGTGCCCTTGCCTGCGGCGAGGACAATAACAGCTAGCGAAGTTTCGGTTGCGCTCATGGTTAATTCCCATGCCACGGAATTGTTGCGGATTCCACAACGCTGAACGGGAACCCTGCCCCCCTCAACCCGTCCATGCTGAGCTTTTCGAAGCACTGCCCTTCTTGCGGCATTGCATTGCGGCACGAAGAAAAGAACCGTGCTTCGACAAGCTCAGCATGGACGGGGTTGGTTGATGGCTTAGGCTTTTGCAGGCATGGGCCTGCAGCATGACCACCCACCGCTTTGCCACCATCGGCTTCGACCTTGACGGAACCCTGCTCGACACATCGGGCGATCTGGGGGCGGCGGTGAACCATGCGCTGTCGCTGATCGGCCGCCCACCCGTGCCGCGGGAGGCGGTCATGGGCCTCATCGGCGGCGGCGCGCGGCCGATGCTGAGCCGGGCGCTGGCGCTTACCGGCGGGGCCGATGGTCTCGATAAGGACCAGCTGTTCGCGCAATTGCTGGCCTATTATGAGGCCAACATCGCTGTCCATACCGCGCTCTATCCGGGCGCTGCGGAAATGCTCGACGCGCTGGACGCCAGCGACACCAAGATTGCGGTGGTGACCAACAAGCGTGAGCCGATGGCGCGGCTGCTGTTTGAGGAACTTGGCCTGACCGACCGCTTTGCCTGCATCATTGGCGCGGGAACCTATCCGCTCAAGCCCGCCCCCGATGCGCTGCACGCGATGGTCGCGCAATGCGGCGGCGGAGCAGCGGCGTTTGTCGGCGATACCACGTTCGATACGCGGGCAGCGCGGGCTGCTGGGCTGCCCTCGGTCGCGGTCAGTTTCGGGTTCTGCGATGCCCCGCCGCAATTGCTTGAGGCCGATGCGGTGATCGATCATTTTGACGAGCTGATCCCAGCCCTCGCCGCGCTTTAACCGCCTGATTCGGTGGCTAGCAGGCTCTGATCCGCGCCGCTTGACGCTAGGGCATGGTAGTGCTGCATTGCGGCATATTGCAAGGCGGCGGCGGCCATGCCATGCCGCGCCCACTTCCCCCGGGATCATGCCATTTTCAGCGGAGAATTACCCATGACTATCTCTTACAAAGACCGCGTCGCGATCGTCACCGGCGCTGGCGGCGGCCTCGGCCGGGCCTATGCGCTTGAGCTCGCCGCACGCGGTGCCAAGGTTGTTGTCAACGATCTGGGCGGCAGCCGCGATGGTGCCGGGCATTCCGATGCCGCGCTGAAGGTTGTCGAAGAAATCAAGGCGGCGGGCGGCGAAGCCGTTTCCAACGGCGGTTCTGTCACCGAATACGAACAGATGACCGAAATGGTCGCCAAGACCAAGGAACTGTGGGGCGGCGTCCATATCCTGATCAACAACGCCGGGATCCTGCGCGACAAGAGCTTTGCCAAGATGGGCATGGACGACTGGAAGCTGGTGATCGACGTCCACCTGAACGGCAGCGCCAACTGCACCAAGGCGGTGTGGGATCTGATGCGTGAGCAGGCCTATGGCCGGATCCTGATGACCGCCAGCAGCACCGGCTTGTTCGGCAATTTCGGCCAGGCCAACTATGGCGCGGCCAAGCTGGGCCTGGCAGGTTTCACCAAGACGCTGGCGCTGGAAGGGGCGAAGTACAACGTCCGGGTCAACACCCTGGCCCCGGTCGCCGGCACCCGGATGACCGAAGACCTTGGGATGCCAGAGGCGCTGTTCAACGCGCTCAGCCCTGAAAACGTCGCCCCGATGGCGCTCTATCTGGTCAGCGAAGACGCGCCAACCAACATGATCTGCGGCGCAGGCGCAGGCGCATACCACGCCGCCTATGTTACGCTGACCCCGGGCGTCGCCCTGCCCGCCGAAGACCGGACCCCCGAAGGCATTGCAGCCGCGTGGGACCAGATCATCGACCGGACCGGCGAAATCGTTCCCCAGTCGGGCGGCGAACAATCGGCGGTCGTGATGGCGGCGCTGGCCAAGATCGGCGGACTGGGCTGATTTCTCAAAATCCTCCCCATTTGCGATATTCATCGAAAATGGAGAGGAGCTTTTACGAATGGCCCTAACCTCACCGTATTGACTCTATAATACACTTCGGGCACCCTTCTGCGCAATTCAGGAGGGTGCCCGATGTATTCCGAACAAGACCTGCAATCAGCGGTTGCCGCTGGGGCGATAAGTTCCGAAGCGGCGGGCGCGTTGCGCGCTCATGCAGCTAGCCTGCGCTCCGCACCGGTGGCCGATGAAGAGCAGTTCCGGCTGATTACCGGGTTCAACGATATTTTCGTGACTATCGCCTGCGCGCTGGTGATCTTTGCCTCGGCCTCGGTCGGCGGCCAAGCGGCGATCTGGGTGGGCGGCGCGCTGGTCGCGGCGGCTTGCTGGTTGATGGCTGAAATGTTCACCCGCAAGCGCCGGATGGCGCTGCCTTCAATTGTATTGCTGCTGGCCTTCGCCATCGGACTGGGCGTGGCAGCTGCCGAACTGGTCGGGCTGTTGCTTCCAAAGCATGAGGTGGTCAGAACCTACAATACTTACGTGGGCAAAACCG
>JANMHL010000453.1:0-2662 GCA_031375125.1 Novosphingobium sp.
TCCGCTCAGCCTGAGCCTGTCGAAGGCCCTACGGTGTGAACCGCCGGTTCGTGTGAAGTGCTTCGACAAGCTCAGCACGAGCGGGTCTGAGTGCATGAACAAAAATTGGAGAAACTAGTGCGCTACCTCCCCCTAACCTCCGACAACCGAACCGAAATGCTGGCCGTCATCGGCGCGGCCTCGGTCGATGACCTGTTTGTCGACGTCCCCGGCGAAGCGCGCCTTTCCGGGCCAATCGCAGGCTTGCCGATGCACGCCAGCGAAATGGCGGTCGAGCGCCATATGGCGGCGCTGGCGGGCAAGAATGTCAGCGCGGGATCGGTGCCGTTCTTTCTGGGGGCAGGGGCCTATCGCCACCATGTTCCGGCCAGTGTCGATCACCTGATCCAGCGCGGCGAATTCCTGACCGCCTATACGCCCTATCAGCCCGAAATCGCGCAGGGCACGTTGCAGGTGCTGTTCGAATTCCAAACGCAAGTGGCGCGACTGTTCGGTACCGATATCGCCAATGCCTCGATGTACGATGGCTCAACCGCCGCGTGGGAAGCGGTGGCGATGGCGGGCCGGGTGACCAAGCGCGGCAAGGCAGTGCTTTGTTCGGGGCTGCACCCGCACTATGTCTCGACCATCCGGACCATGGCCAAGTTTACCGGCGACGTAATCGAATGGCGCACGCCCTCGCTGACGGCAGAGCCGGACACCGCCGGGCTGATCGCCGCGATTGATGGCGAGACGGCCTGCGTGGTGGTCCAGTACCCCGACATCCTTGGCCGGGTGACCGATCTGGCCGCGATTGCTGAAGCGGCCCACGCCCATGGCGCGCTGCTGATCGCGGTGGTGACCGAACCCGTTGCGCTGGGCCTGATCGAGGCACCGGGGCATCTGGGCGCGGATATCGTGGTGGGCGAAGGACAGTCGATCGGGGTCGGGCTGCAGTTCGGCGGGCCGTACCTAGGCCTATTCGGGTGCCGCGAAAAATTCGTGCGGCAGATGCCGGGGCGGCTTTGTGGTGAAACGGTCGATGCCGAGGGCAAGCGCGGCTTTGTGCTGACGCTTTCGACCCGCGAACAACATATCCGGCGCGAGAAGGCGACCAGCAATATCTGCACCAATGCCGGGCTGTGCGCGCTGGCCTTCAGTGTGCACATGACCTTGCTGGGCGGCGCCGGGCTGAGCCAGTTGGCGCAGGTCAGCCATGCCCGCGCGCAAGCCGCAGCGGCGCGGTTGGCGCGGGTGCCGGGGGTGACGGTGCTTAACAGCACTTACGTCAACGAATTCACCGTGGTCCTGCCCAAGGACGCGCGTGAGGCGGTGCGGCAGATGGCCGATCAGTTCGTGCTGGGCGGGGTTTCGCTTGGGCGGCTGTACCCGGATGCGCCGGAACTGGCCAATGGCCTGCTGGTTTGCACCAGCGAACTGACTACGGCTGAGGATATCGAAGCGCTGGGTGAAGCGCTGGAAGGAGTGCTGGCATGACGTTAACAGCTCTTGGCCCTAATCTCAGCGGCTTGCGCCCCGAAATGGGCAGTGCCGAAGCCGCCTCCACCGCCACTGTCAGCGGTGATCGCGCGCTGATGCTCGAAGAAGCGCTGATTTTTGAACTGGCTGTACCGGGCGGAACGGGAGTCGATATCGACGCGGTTCCCGCTGCGCAAATGCCAGCGATGGCGCGGTTCCTGCGCAAGGATATCGCTGCGCTGCCCGGCCTTTCAGAGCCTGAAACGGTGCGGCATTACACCCGCCTCAGCCGCCAGAACTATGCCATCGACCTTGGCCCGTTCCCGCTTGGCAGTTGCACGATGAAGCACAACCCGCGGCTGAATGAAAAGGTCGCGCGGATGCCCGGCTTTGCCGATGTTCACCCGCTCGCCCCGCAGCAGACCGTTGGCGGTGCGCTGGAAGTGATCAACGAGCTGGCGCACTGGCTGATCAAGCTGACCGGAATGCACGGCGTGGCGATGACGCCCAAAGCTGGAGCCCATGGCGAACTGTGCGGGGTCTTGTGCATCAAGGCCGCGCTGCAGGCGCGCGGCGATGACCGCAAGGTGATGCTGGTTCCCGAAAGCGCACACGGCACCAACCCCGCCACTGCCGCCTTTGCCGGGTTCAGCATCGAAAATATCCCCGCCACTGCCGAAGGCCGGGTCGATCTCGACGCGCTGCTGGCGCGGCTCGGGCCGGATGTGGCGGGGGTGATGATCACCAACCCCAACACCTGCGGGCTGTTTGAGCGCGATATGAAGCGGATCGGCGATGCGGTCCACGCGGCCGGCGGCTATGTCTATTGCGACGGCGCAAACTTCAACGCGATCGTCGGCAAGGTCCGCCCCGGCGACCTTGGCATTGATGCGATGCACATCAACCTGCACAAGACGTTCTCCACCCCGCACGGCGGCGGTGGGCCGGGGTCCGGGCCGGTGGTGCTATCCGAAGCGCTCAGCCCGTTTGCGCCGCTGCCGTTCACCGCGCGGCAGGCCGATGGCACCGTGCTGTTGATCGAGGAAGAGGACGCTGCGGCCGAACATCCCCGCAGCTTTGGCCGGATGGCCGCGTTCCACGGCCAGATGGGGATGTTCACCCGCGCGCTGGCCTATATCCTCAGCCACGGTGCCGATGGCCTCGCCCGCGTGGCCGAAGACGCGGTGCTCAACGCCAACTACGT
>JANMHL010000012.1:0-1801 GCA_031375125.1 Novosphingobium sp.
GTTGGTTGCGGATCAGGTTCGAGAGGAAACGCCAGCCGCCCGAACCCGGACGGCGGTGTGCTTTCGCCTAGGCGACAGCCACCCGCCCCCGGAAAGCCGGGGTGGTGGTAGTGGTCTGCAAGGCGCGGTGCTGCGTCATCGTGGGGCGGGATAGCAGGGCGGGGTTAAGGAAGCAATTGTGTGCTGCCTGGTCAAGGCCAAGGCCGGATATCGGGGCTCATGCGTACAATCTGCCTGTCTGGACACGACAATAAAAAGGACACCATTCCTTTGACGTTGGGGCGGGCGCGAGAATGCTGCCTCTGGATTCGCTAGAATCCCTCAAAGGTGTTAGCATGAGCAATAATTAGTTCAGAACGGGAGAGCGGCATGACCAAGCTTGTCATTCGTGGGCTGGTTGCTTTTGCCGCGTTATTCGGCGGCTCGGCGAACGCGCAATGGTATCAAGGCCCGACGGGCGGAACCGGCGGCACTGCTTTCGATTTCTGGCAAGATACCGGTGGTGCCAGAGATATCAGCGAGATGATTTTTACTCTCGATAGTGACGATGACGATATACGCTGCATTACAATAGGGTATCGGGACCGACCGGCTACAAAAATATATGAGCATGGTTCGCATTGCAGAGATCGTGAGGCTTATGTTCCTTACAAATCTGGGTGGACGTATAAAGTCTATCCATGGGGGCTAAAATCAAATGAGTATATTGTAGGGGTTACAGGAACCTATGGCGAATTTACTAATTCAATTACTTTTTATACCAATCTCGGGGGAAATATTGCAATTGGAAGGCCAGCGGGCCGTCCCTTTGGTTATGCAGCCCCGACAGGTCAGAGAATCGTCGCGCTTACCGGCAATGCGGGGGAGAGAATTGATGCAATTGGCGTTATGTATGCGCCGATACCATTCTCCAACAAGGCTAAAGTGGTCCCCCAACCGTCGCAGTAGAATCTCGAATCGACCCTACTGTCCGAATTACCGAACAAACCAGCCGTTTACCTCTTTCCAGCTGCAGTCCGGCAGCTGACATTGTTTTCAAGCCGAATACTTCCTTTGCCCCGCCAGCACGGTCATCCGCTTGACCCCCGCCAGCGCGGTGCCTTGTTGGCGCACGCTGGCCATGAAGCGCCATTCGCTGGTTGCGCTCGCCGGGGTCAGTTCGACGGCCATGTAGCCGCGCTGCGCGGTGTCGCACCATTTGAGCTGCGGGTTGGCCGCGACCATGTCGCGCGCCAGATCGTCCGGTTTCAGCCACGGCAGGATGCCCTCGGCCCCGGGCGAGGTGACGCCGTGCCCGGCCATCTCGACACCGACACGGCTGCCGCCGCGGTTCAGATCGAAGGCCCAGGCGTTGTGGCTGTCGCCAGAGAGCACCACCAGATTGGCCCCGGCCTCAAGCGAAGCCTTGTAAAGCCGGCCCCGCGCGGCGGGATAGCCGCCCCAGGCGTCCATGTTCCACGGCACCCCGGCGTGGCCCGCGGCGATATTGGCCTGCAGCCGCGCTTTCAGCCCGTCGGACGTATCGGCGGGCATCCCGGCGATGACCTTTTCGCTCATCACCTGTTCGCCCATCACGATCTGCTGGCCCAGCACCTGCCACGGCTTGCGCGCGCGGACCGAGGCCTTGAGCGCCGAGGCCAGCCAGCGTTCCTGCTTGGCGCCGAGCAGCGTGTGCCGGGGATCGCGCCATTCGCCATCGCGAAAATGCGCATAGGCGGCTTCGGCCTGCCCCGGCGCGGCACCCTTGAACACGCTGAACAGATCGAGCGGTTTGGTCCGTGCCAGATGGCGGCTGTCCACC
>JANMHL010000064.1:0-32131 GCA_031375125.1 Novosphingobium sp.
GATCGCGCAGGGGTTCAAGGGGTAGCGCCAGGGCACGCCGTCTAAAAGCCGCCACTCCCCCGCGCAGGCGGGGGCCTCAGGCAGTTAAACCAGAGGTTGCGTGTGGCTGCCTGAGGTCCCCGCCTTCGCGGGGAAGCAGCCTTGGCTCAGCAGCTAGAGCCTTACTTGGCCTTCGGCGCGTCCTTAGCCGCTTCAGCCGGAGCCTTGGCCGCATCGCCCTCAGCCGCTGGAGTTGCCGCAGCAGGAGCCGCCGGCAGCGGCAGGTTGGAGCCCTTGGAATTGAGGAAGACCATCAGGTTGGCGCGTTCCTGTCCATCGGACAGACCGGCAAAGCTCATCTTGGTGCCCGGCGCATAGGCCGCCGGGTTGGTCAGCCATTCGTTCATGCTGGCCCAATCCCACTTGCCGCCCTTGCCCTTCAGCGCATCGGAAAAGGCGTAGCCGCCGCGGCCGTGGCCGATTTCATCGCCCAGGATCGCGTTGATATTGGGGCCAAGGCCATTTGCGCCGCCCGCTTCAATCGAGTGGCAGCTGGCGCATTTGGCGAAAACCTTTTGACCCTTGGCCGGATCAGCCTTGGCCAGCAGGGCTTCAATCGGTTCGGCTGCCTTGGCGCCTTCGCCTTCCTGAACCACACCGGCAATCTCATAGCCCATCTTCTCAGGCCGCTGCTCCTTGTCGGCATGGAAATAGCGCGAGCTGACAGCCGACAGCCCCAGCATGACAATGCCGGAAAAGAGTGTCCATCCAGCGGCGGTATTGAAGCGGTCTGACATCGGTTGAGCCCCGTTGGGAATGCAGCAGAGTGGTTTGCGGGTCGCTCTAGTGTCGGCTCGGCTAGGACGCAAGAGGCATTGCAGCACGGCCAATTCAGCCCTAGCCCCTGTCCCCATGTTTTCATCCCTATTGATCGCCAACCGCGGCGAGATCGCCTGCCGGATCATCCGCACTGCCCGTGCCATGGGTATTCGCACCGTCGCGGTCTTTTCCGATGCCGATGCCAAGGCGCTGCACGTCCGTCAGGCTGACGAGGCGGTGCATATCGGCCCCAGCCCCGCGCGCGAATCGTATCTGGTCGGCGCCAAGATCATCGCCGCCGCCAAAGCCACCGGGGCCGAGGCGATCCATCCGGGTTATGGCTTTTTGAGCGAGAACGCCGACTTCGCCCGCGAAGTAATCAAGGCCGGGCTGATCTGGGTTGGCCCCAGCCCCGAATCGATCGAAGCGATGGGGCTGAAGGATGCGGCCAAGACACTGATGGAGGCCGCCGGGGTGCCGGTGACGCCGGGCTATATGGGCACGAACCAGGATCCCGCTTTCCTCGCCGAGCAAGCGGCCGAGATTGGCTATCCGGTGCTGATCAAGGCGGTTGCGGGCGGCGGCGGCAAGGGGATGCGGCGGGTCGATGACGCGGCGGACTTCGTGGACGCCCTCGCCAGCTGCCAGCGCGAAGCCAGCGCCAGCTTCGGCAACCAGCACGTGCTGATCGAAAAATACATCCTCTCCCCCCGCCATATCGAAGTGCAGGTGTTCGGCGACAGCCACGGCAATGTCGTCCACCTGTTTGAACGCGATTGCAGCCTGCAACGCCGCCATCAGAAAGTCATCGAAGAAGCCCCCGCCCCCGGCATGGATGAAGCCACCCGCGAAGCGATCTGCGGCGCCGCCGTCCGCGCGGCCAAGGCGGTCGACTATCAGGGCGCCGGGACAATCGAATTCATCGCCGATGCTTCGGAAGGCCTGCGCGCGGACCGGATCTGGTTCATGGAAATGAACACCCGGCTGCAGGTGGAACACCCGGTGACCGAGGAAATCACTGGGGTCGATCTGGTTGAATGGCAGTTGCGGGTCGCGGCGGGCGAGGAACTGCCGCTGCGGCAGGATGAACTCAGCATCAACGGCTGGGCGATGGAAGCGCGGCTTTATGCGGAGGATGTGGCTGCGGGGTTTTTGCCATCCACGGGCAGACTCGAACAGTGTCATCTACCGGATGACGACGATGACGATGTGCGCGTTGAGACTGGTTTCGAGATGGGCTCTGTCGTTTCGCCTTTTTACGATCCGATGATAGCAAAAATTGTCGCCCATGGACCTTCAAGAGATGACGCAATCTACAAACTTGGCAAGGCGCTCGAAGGTGTGGCCGTTTGGCCCGTCAAGTCGAATGCAGGGTTCTTGTTCGATCTCGTTACGCACGCGTCGTTCGGACAAGGTGAAGTTGCGACCTCGTTTATTGCTGATCACGAAGCAGACCTTCAACCAATGACTGAGCCGTTTGCGGAAATGCTCGGCCAAGCGGCGCGTGAATTGGTGCACCAGTATGAAAACAAGGACCGACGCGAGCTAGCTGGATTCCGCCTAAACGCGGCACCCCGCAAAACGGTGCGAATGCGATCGGGTAACTATCGCTATGAGACCGAGACAGCCGACGAATTCGGTGGCCAGATATATTCGTCATGCGCAGCCCCGGATATCGCCCTTGTAAGCTATCGCGCCGACACGTTTGCTCTCACTCTTGATTGCGAGCGCGGCACCGGTGGCCACTCCGCCCATGATGGCGATATCCTCTCGCCGATGCCGGGCAAGATCATCGCGGTTGAGGTTGCGGCGGGGGATAGCGTCACCAAGGGCCAGAAGCTGCTGACGCTAGAGGCGATGAAGATGGAGCATACGCTGGTCGCGCCGTTTGACGGGGTGGTGGCGGAGCTTTCCGCCGTGGCCGGGTCGCAAGTGCAGGTTGAGGCGGTGCTGGCGCGGATTGAGGCCAGCGCCGAGGTGGCGGCGTGAATCCACGCCTTCCCCTCAAACCCGTCTATCCTGAGCTTGTCGAAGGACTGTCCTTTTTTCTTGCGGCATCGCACGACGGCACGAGGACAAGAACAGTGCTTCGACAAGCTCAGCATGGACGAATTTGGAGCAAGCGGGGTTTTCGCTGGTGACCTGGAAACCCGAAGTCGAGGAACTGCGCCGCCGCCGCAAGCTGGCCGAGCAGATGGGCGGGGCCGAAAAGGTCGCGCGGCAGTACGCGCGGGGCAAGCTTGATGCGCGGGCGCGGATCAAGGGCCTGGTTGATCCCGGCAGTTTCCGCGAAATCGGCAAGATCGCGGGCAAAGGCTCCTACGACGAAGGTGGCGAGCTGCTCGATCTCGCGCCCTCCAACCTCGTGTTCGGGCGCGCCGATATCGAAGGCCGCCCGGTGGTGGCCAGTGCCGATGATTTCACCGTCCGCGGCGGCGCAGCCGATGCGGCGATCCACCGCAAGTTCGTTCAGTGCGAGCAGATGGCCTCGACGCTCAAGATCCCGCTGATCCGGATGATCGACGGGACCGGCGGCGGCGGTTCGGTTCGGACGCTGGAGGAAATCGGCGCTACTTATGTGCCCGCAACGCCCGGCTGGGGCGAGATCGTCAAGAACCTTGAGACGGTGCCGGTTGTCGCCCTTGCGCTGGGGCCGACAGCAGGGCTTGGCGCGGCGCGGGTTGTCGCCAGCCACTATTCGATCATGGTCAAAGGGCTGAGCCAGGTCTTCGCCGCCGGACCCGCTGTGGTCGAGGCAATCGGTGAGGCCAGCGACAAGGAATCGCTCGGCGGCAGCGCGATCCACACCCGCAACGGGGTGGTCGACGAGGAAGTCGCCAGCGAGGCAGAAGCGTTCGCGCAGGCGCGGCGCTTCCTGTCCTACCTGCCCAGCCATGTCGGCCAATTGGCCCCGCGCACCGCCAATTCAGACCCAACCGACCGCAAGGAACCGGGCCTGATTTCACTGGTCCCGCGCGAGGCCAAGCAAGTCTATTCGATGCGCAAACTGCTCGATGCGGCCTTCGACAAGGGTTCTGTGTTCGAAATGGGCAAGCAGTGGGGCCGCGCCGCGATCACCGCGTTTGCCCGGCTCGATGGCTGGCCGGTCGCAGTGATCGCCAGCGACCCGACCTTCCTCGGCGGATCGTGGGAGGCCAAGACCAGCGAGAAAGTCGAACGCTTCATCAAGCTGGCCGACCAGTTCCGGCTGCCGGTGGTCCATCTGGTTGATAACCCCGGCTTCATGATCGGGCTGGCGGCAGAAACCGCCGGCACGATCCGCTACGGCGTCAATGCGATGAACGCGATTTACAAGGCGACCGTGCCGCTGTGCTGCGTGGTGATCCGCCGCGCTTATGGCATCGCGGGATCGGCGATGAGCAATGCCGAGGCATTCCAGTACCGCTTTGCCTGGCCCAGCGGCGATTGGGGCAGCCTGCCGATCGAAGGCGGGATCGAAGTCGCTTACAAGAGCGAGATCGAGGCGGCGGAAGATGGCCCGGCGCATCTGGAAGCGATCCGCGCGCGGCTCAATCTGGTCCGCAGCCCGTTCCGCACGGCCGAGAAGTTCGGGATCGAGGATATTATCGATCCGCGCGAAACGCGGCCATTGTTGTGTGAATTTGCAGCGCTGGCGTGGGGTGCGTTGGGGGCGACGTAGCGGGCGGGGTTGAGCTTCGCTCCCCTTCGGGACGACAGGCTCAGCCTGAGCGGGTGTTGTGCAATGCCTCTGGATTGCAGGCAGCCGCCCCAAACCAACTCCGCTCAGGCTGAGCCTGTCGAAGCCCCCGCGCCGCGCTATCCCCGCAAGTATTCCTTCAACCCCGCCGCCTCAGCCTTGCTCAACCGCAGTCCCAGCTTGGTCCGCCGCCACAACACATCCTCGGCGCTGGTGGCCCATTCCTCGGCCACCAGATAGTCCACCTCTGCCTGAGATAACCCGCCGCCGAAATCGCGGCCTTGGTCGCGCTCCAGCCAGACCCGGGCGCGGGTGCCATAGGCGCGGGCGATCCGGTCGGCGTCGTCGGGCGTCAGGAACGCAAAGTCGCGCGCCAATCCGGCCGTCAGCGACGCCAAACCGTCGATCGCGAAATCGCCGCCGGGCAACGCGGCTTCCCGTGTCCATGGCCGCCCAGTCAAAGCGGGCAAACGCTTTGCCATCAGATCAACCGCTTCTTCGGCCAGATGCCGATAGGTGGTAATCTTGCCGCCATAGACCGACAGCAACGGCGCCCCGGCCCCGGTGTCCGACAGGTCAAGCCGGTAACCGCGCGTGGCCGCTTCGGGCTTGTCCGAGCCGTCGCTGACCAAAGGCCGGACGCCCGAATAGGTCCAGACCACATCGGCGGGCGTGATCACTTTGTCAAAATAGCGGCTGGCCCCATCGCACAGATAAGCGATTTCCTCAGCGCTGGCCTCAACCTTGTCGAGCGTGCCATCATGATCGACATCGGTGGTGCCGATCAAGGTATAGTGCCGCTCATAAGGGATCGCGAAAAAGATCCGGCCATCGGGCAGCTGGAAAAAATAGGAATAGGCGTGATCGAACAGCGCCGGGACCACGATATGGCTGCCGCGCACCAACCGCATCGCATGGTCGGGGGTTTCCCCGGCCAAGGCCTCAACCTCCAGCACCCGCGGTCCGGCGGCGTTGACCAGCGCGCGGGCGTAAAAAATCTCGTTCCCGGCCTCAATCCGCCACAGCTCGCCTTCGCGTTTGGCCGAGGTAACGCGGGTGCGGGTTTTAACCTCAGCGCCGCGCTCCGTTGCGTCCTTGGCGTTCAGCACGACCAACCGGGCGTCATCGACCCAGCCATCGGAATATTCGAACCCGGTGGCGAACCCGCCCTTCAGCGCTGCGCCCGCCGCGTGGCGGCGCAGATCGACGGTGCGGGTCGCGGGCAATTTCTTGCGCCCGCCGATGTGATCATAGAGGAACAGCCCCAACCGCAGCAGCCAGCGCGGCCGCAGCCCTTCGACATAGGGCAGCACGAACCGCAATGGGTGGATGATATGCGGGGCGATCTTCCACAACGCCTCGCGCTCAGCCAGCGATTCGCGGACCAGGCCGAACTCGTAATGCTCCAGATAGCGCAGGCCGCCGTGGATCAGCTTGGTCGAGGCCGAGCTGGTCCCTTGCGCCAGATCGCCGCCTTCGAGCAACAACACATGGGCCCCGCGCCCGGCGGCGTCACGGGCGATCCCCGCGCCGTTCACCCCGCCGCCGATTACGGCCAGATCATAGGTCTGCATGGTCATAACTGCTTCGTAGCGGGAGGATGGAGCCGGCGAAAGAGCTTGCCCTGCTCGCTAAACAACACCAGCCCCAGCGCCAGCACGCCGCCGGTCAACAGCGCCAGCGCCAAGGGCCGAGCCGACCCGTCATAGGCTTGCCCGATCAGCGCCCCCAGCACCGCCGACAGGATCGAACGCAGGAACATCTGCACCGATGCCGCTGCGCCTGCGATCCGCGCGAACGGCTGCATCGCGATCGAGGTGAAGTTGGCTCCCATGAACGCGATCAGGCACATCTGCGCCGATTGCAGCATGACGAAATCCCACAGCTGCTCAGTCCCGCTGAACGCCCGCCAGATCTGCAACAGCGCCACCGCAATGAAGGCAAACAGCGCCGAGTGCGAAACCCGCCGCGCACCGAACCGTTCGACAATCCGCGAATTGGTCAGATTGGCCAGCGCCATGCTGCCCGCCATGACTGCGAACAACAGCGGAAAGCGTTCCGCAGCACCGAAATGCTCGGCCACCAGTTGCTGCGAGGAATTGAGGAAGCCGAACATCCCGGCCCACAACAGCCCGCCCCCGATGACATAACCGATCGAGCCGCGATCGCTGAGCGCGAGCCGCATATTGGCGCCGATGGCCCCCAGCCGCACTTCCTGCCGGTTGGCCGGATCGAGCGTTTCGGGCAGCCGCAGAAATGCCCAGACCGATACGGCCACCGCCAGCACCGCCGTGCAGCCAAAGATCCAGCGCCATCCCGCAAACAGCAGGATCGCCTGACCATAACTCGGCGCCAGCATCGGCACCGCCATGAACACCAGCGCGGTGGTCGACATCATCCGCGCCATCCGGTCCCCGGCATAGGTATCGCGGATGATCGCATTCGGCAGAACCGAAATCCCGGCACTGCAAAACGCCTGCAGCCCGCGCAACACCAGCAGTGTGGTGAAATCGGTGACCAACGCGCAGGCCAGCGCGAAAATGGTATAGAGCGCCAAGCCCCCGAACAGCACCGGTCGGCGTCCGTACCGATCCGCCAAAGCGCCCGGCAGCAGCGCGCCCAGCGCAGCACAGAACAGATAGACTCCGATTACCAGCTGGCGGCGGTTAGGATCGCCGGCGTTCAAGTCCTTGGCAATCTCACCCAGCGCCGGCAGCATCGAATCGATGCTGAGCGCGACCAAGGCCATCAGCGACGCCATCAGCACCACGAATTCGCGCTCACCAATCTGGCGGGGCTGGGGTAGGGATGTCGCGGTGGCAGGCATGGCGCGGCCATGGCCTTTCCCGCCGATCTGCGCCACCCCCTAGTTCGACCTTTTCGTATTCATCGCGCTGCGGCTAGAGTGCGGTGATGGACGATCCCGCAACCGATCCCGGCGAAGACGAGCAAACTGGCAGCGGCCTGCGCAAAATCATCCATGTCGATATGGATGCCTTTTACGCCAGCGTCGAACAGCGCGACGATCCATCGCTGATCGGCAAACCGCTGGCGGTTGGCGGCGATGGGCCGCGCGGCGTGCTGACCACTTGTTCGTATGAGGCGCGTAAATTTGGCTGCCGTTCGGCGATGCCATCGGTCACTGCCCGGCGGCTCTGCCCGCAGCTGATCTTTCGCCCGCCGCGGTTTGCGGTCTACACCGCGATCTCTCGCCAGATCCGCGAAATCTTTCTGGAATACACCCCGCACGTCGAGCCGCTGAGCCTGGACGAGGCCTATCTTGATGTGACCGACGACTTGAAAGGGATCGGTTCCGCGATCCGGATCGCCGAATTGATCCGCGCCCGGATCAAGGCTGAGACGGGCCTGACCGCCAGCGCCGGGGTGTCCTACAACAAATTCATCGCCAAGTTGGCGAGCGACCAGCACAAACCTGATGGGCTCTGCGTGGTCCGGCCTGATGAGGGCGCGGGCTTTGTCGCGGCCATGCCGGTCCGGCGGTTCCACGGGATCGGCCCGCGCGGGGCAGAGAAAATGGCGGCGCTGGGAATTGAAACCGGCGCCGATCTGGCGGCCCGTGATATCCATTTCCTGCGCCAGCATTTCGGCAGCCAAGCCGATTACCTCTACCGGGCCGCGCACGGCATCGACCTGCGCCGGGTCAAGGCCAACCGGGCGCGCAAATCGCTTGGTGCAGAACGGACTCTCGACAAGGATATCTCGTCCGGCGCGGCACTGCGCGCAGTGCTGGAACGGATCATCACGATCACCTGGGAACGGATCGAAAAGGCCAAAGCCAAAGGCCGGACCGTGACGCTCAAGCTCAAACACAAGGACTTCACTGGCCTGACCCGCGCGCGCAGTCTGCCGCACCCAGTTTCGAGCCTGACCGAGTTCAGCGCGATCAGCCATGCGTTGCTCGATGAAGTCCTGCCGCTGGCCCAGCCGGTCCGGCTGGTCGGGCTGACGCTTTCGGCGCTGGATGAAGACGAGCCTGCTGCCGTGCCGACTGGCGCGAAAATACAAGGCGAGCTCGAGTTTTGACGCTATTGGCCCGTTAACAACCGCAAACGTGCCATTCAGGCACTCGAAAGCAAAAATGTTGGACAGGGGCTTCATCTTGGCTGAAAACCAAGTCTGGGGATCGGTTCTCGTAATGTGGTCAGCGGGTTGTTCGCTGACTGGTGCGAGCGACGGGGCGATAACCTGCCGACACCATCGAACAAGGGGTTACCGATTATGAAGTTCCGTGCTTTTACCGCCGCCGCAGCAATGCTGGCCATGGTTATGCCAACCGTTTCGCACGCCGCCGATGACGATCTGTCCTATGAAAAGCTGACCCACTGCGCCGCCTTCAATATGCTGCTCAGCCAGGTGATGAGCACCGGCGACGGCAAGGACAAGCCCGAAAACAAGGCTTCGGCCGAAACCTACACCAACCAGGCCGCCGCGCTGATCGTGGTCGCTTCGGCCGTCGGAAAAAAGGATTCCAAAGTCGTTGCCGAAGATGTGTTCGCGCAGAACGGCACGATGATCAATTCGCTGGGCAACGATGGCGCCGCTGAAAAGCTGGTCGGCGACAATCTTGAAACCTGCAACAACCTGGGCAAGGCAGCCTATGCCGCGATCCAGGAAAATTCCAAGAAGTAAGCGGTCACGCGTCATCAGCCCCGGCTTCGCTTCCCATCGGGAACCGGGCCGGGGTTTGTTGTGTCAACGCCAGACAAACAAAGGGACCTGACTATGCGCCTTTCCTCGCTCTATCCGGCGGCGCTGATTGCCGTTGCCGCGCTTGCCCTGCCGCAGACCGCATCGGCTGCGGTGACCGATCCGGTAGCTTACAAAGAATCGCTCGGCTGCGCCGCGACCATGGTTGTGGCCACGGTCATGCTGGGTGGAACCGAAAAGAACCCGACCTCGGCCGAAATGGTCGAAGCATCAAAAAAGACCCGCGAGTTCGGCACCAACTGGCTGATGCGGGCCAGCACTTTCAATGACGGCGGCGACGATCAGATCGCCAAGGAATTCAACACCGAAGCCGAACGCCAGACCGCAGACTATCTGAAAGCTCCGGTGGGCGAAGCCTTTGACAACGGTTTCCGGGCCGATTTCCGCCGCTGCCTGGCCCGCGGCAAGGAATTGGGGATCAACTGATCCGGGCCAACTTCAGCCACTCTTCAAACCGTGCGGCCAGCGCGGGGGAGAGCGGCTGGGGCAGCGCGCTTTCGCTGAAAAAGCCCAGTTCGATCACTTCGCGGCCATCACCGCGCAACGGGCCCGAGGCTTGCCCCGCAACCAGATGGACCCGGTTGATAGTGCCATAGAGCTGCTCTTGCGTCACCGCGAACAGCCGCGGCTGCTCCAGCGCGCAGCCGCATTCCTCCTGCAATTCACGCACGGCCGCCGCCAGCGGCGCTTCGCCGCGATCGATCCCGCCGCCGGGCAGCATCCAGTTGCCGCTGCCATAGGAATGCCGGATCAGCAGCACCCGGCCCGCCGCGTCAAAGGCAAAGATCCGGCAGCCGTTAAGCTGAACCTTGGCCAGCCGCCACCAGCGCCGCCGCACGGCGTGGGCCAGCCGCAGGCCAGCCCGGTGCAGCGGGGCCGGGATCAGGTGAAGCATAAGACCGGCTGATCGGCCGCCGCCAGCAGCCGCGCCACCGGCAGGTCATGCTCGCCCGCCAGCGCCGCCTGAAACACCGCGCGCTTATCCGCCCCGCGGATCACGAAAATCAGTGCATCGCTGTTGAGCAAGGCGGGAATGGTCAGGCTGAGCCGAGCAAATGGCGCCTCTGGCGGCAGCGGATCGGGCACCAGTTTGACCACCCGGCGCGGCTCATCGGCGCGCGGATCGCTGCTGGGAAACAGGCTGGCGATGTGGCCATCGGCGCCCATCCCCAGCCAGGTCAGCGCGAAATGGGGCGGGCGGGCGCTTTCGCTCAGCGCCACAACCCGCGCGCCGAGCGGCTCTAGGGCGGCGCGAATCCGGCCGGCATTGCTGGCTGGGTGATCCTCCGCCACGATCCGGTCATCGCCGGGCCAGACCGCGAGCCGTTCCCAATCGAGCCCCAATCCGGCCAATTCAGCCAGGATCGGGAACGGGGTTGATCCGCCCGGAATTGTGATCGCAATCTCATCCTTGGTCGCAGCCAATGCCTGGCTCAGCCGCTGGTGCAGCCACCGCGCGATATCGGCGTCGCTGGCGTGTTCGATCAGGTTGGTTGTGCTCATGCCCTGCGCGATAGCAGTTTGCCGCCGCCAGCGGAACGGCTGTGCAAAGCTATGCAAATCCAGCGCCTATCCGGTCATCCGGAACAGGGCGACCAGCCCCACCGCCAGCACCAGCAGCGCTCCGCCCAGCCAGCGCCGGATCCGCAACAGCGGCAGATCGAGCAGCGCCCGGCCCCCGGCCCAGCCGACCACAACCACTGCAGCGCCGCCCAGCGCGCCGCCCAGCCCAGCCGCACCGGGCAGAATGCTAGCCACCGAAATCGCGAACAGCAAGAACCGCGAGGCATCGGTCAACTGCTGGGCCAGCAGGACAATCCCGAACGCTCCAAGCGACTGGGTTGGCTCGTCCGGGCGCCGGCGCGGGCGGGACAACAGCAACTCGAGCGCCGCCAGCCCCAGCGCCAGCACGGCCAGCATCCGCCGCACCGGGGCGGTCAGTCCCGGTGCAAAGGCCGCCGCCAACCAGATGGCCGCAGCTGCAGCCACCACCGCGCTGGCCAGTGCCACCAGCAACAAGGCCGGCCGCTGCCCCTGCCGCTCGGCAAAGGTCGCCACCAAGACCTGATCGCGCCCGCCAAAGCCCGCCAGGAAAGTCGCAATCATGGCAAGCAGGAACCCGGTCATAGCGCATTGGTGCACAGCCCAACCGCCGCCGGTCAAGCGGTTCACTGGCAGAAATAGTGGGATAGCCGGGCTGGACGGTTGGATTTAGGCGCTTGGCACAGCGCCGATCCGGGACCGACGAGCATTCACACCATCGCTTCGAGAATGTCCTTGATCGCCACAAAGGCGAAGCAGACCGAGCTGTCGGCGACGCCATAAGGCAGGAACAGGTCGGCGCCGATGCGGATTGCGCCGCAAGTGTAGACGACGTTGGGAACATAGCCTTCGCGGTCTTCGTCGGCGGCGGACAGGATCGGGTGCGGGGTGCGGGCGAGCACTTTGGCCGGGTCAGCCTTGTCCAGCAGCACCGCGCCGATCGCATATTTACGCATTGCGCCCACCCCGTGGGTCAGCACCAGCCAGCCTTCGTCCAGTTCGATCGGCGCGCCGCAGTTGCCGATCTGGACCAGTTCCCAGGGGTATTTGGGTTCGAGCAGCAATTCGCCGCCGCTCCACTGATCGATCTTGTCCGAACGCAGCAGATAGAGGTTTTTGCCATCCTGCCGCCCGATCATCAGGAACTGCCCGTTCACTTTGCGCGGGAACAGCGCCATGCCCTTGTTATGCCCGGCGTTGCCCTGAATCGGGGCGAGCGTGAAATCCTGAAAATCGCGGGTCCGCAGCAGTTCGGACCGGATGCTGCGGCCGCTGTAAGCCGTATAAGTGCCGATCCATTCGCTTTTGCCGCTGTCGCGGACAAATTCGACCAGCCGAAGATCTTCCAGGCCATTGCGCTGCGCCTCGGTAATCGGGAAAATGACGGTGCCCGAAATCGAGGCCTCGCGGTGACGGTAGAGCGAGAGTGTATCGACCGGTTTATCGGCGCGGTGCTTGCCCAGCATCGCCGCCGTGGCAAAGGCAGGCTGGGCCAGCAGCGCCAGATTGCGACCTTCGGAGACGATCCCTTCGCGAAAAGCGATGGTTGAAATGTGGCCTTCGCCGACCGCGCGCAGCGAAAGCAGGATCCGCACCGACCCCTCCGGCAGGCCCGACTGGTCAGGATGGCGAACCACGCTGGGGTTCATCAGCGCGGCGGCGGCATAGCTGTATTCGTGGCAGAAATAGGCCCCGATAAGGCGGCGGGTTTCGCGCTTTACCAGCTGCCCGTTCAGCCCCAGCTTGGGTTCGATTTCGGCGTAGCGTTCATCGAACACCTTTTCGATCTGCCAGTGCCGCCCTTCGAAATCGCCCAGCACCACGCCCAGTTCGGCCCGAACCGTGCGCGGATCGAGCGCCAGAATGTCGCGCGTCAGCCGATGGACCCGGTCAAGATCGGGGCCTGATGCTTGCCAGGCCAGGTGGAACGGGCGGATCACCACCCGCGAAGGATCGGCCTTTAGCCGCAGCTCATGATGCACCAGTTCAACCACGCCGCATTCTCCCCGTCCGCTTAGTCCGTCTGCTTAGTCTGCCTGCGCCAGCAAAGCGCGGATCGCGACGGTCGCCAGTTGATAGGACAGCACCGATTCGGCACCTTCGTTCAGGTTGAGCCCGCGCGGGTTGAGCCCATCGTGGCAGGTGCCGCTGCGCGGATCGCCCAGCGCGACGCCGCGATCATTGGCCCCGGCAAACCAGCCATAGGCCACCAGTGCCGGGGGCAGCCACGCCCGGTCACCAGTGACGGCAAAGGCCGCCGCGCAGGCGTCAATCGCAGCCCAGGCTTCGACCGGCTGCTGATCGAATGGGCGCGGCGCGGTGTAGGCCCGCCCGAAACTGTCCGAACCGACCGGGCGAAAGTGCCCCGCCGGGCTGCGTTGCTGATCGAGGATCCAGCGCAACGTCGCAGTGCCGCAGGCCGCCAAATCTTCGCGCGCCAATCGCGCCCCGGCGCGGATCAGCGCTTCGGACAGACGGCAATTGTCATAGGCCAGAACCGCTTCGAACCACAGCCAATCGGGGCGGCGGGCCCGGGCATACAGCGCCAGCAGCCGGTCTGCGCCCTGTTCCACAATGGTGAGTGCCAGCGCGTGATCAGGCTGGCGGGTCAGCAGATAGTCGGCCCCCAGCATCGCAAACGCAGTCGCTCGTGGCGATCCAAAGCTGAGCGCCGAACGGCCAGACAGTTCGAACAGGTCGAGCGCCCAGTGGCGCAGCGCCGCGCCGGGCGCATCGTGCACCGCCGCACCCAGCGCCCACAGGGTTCGCCCGCAGCTGTCTTCAGAGCCGCGCGGCTCCAGCCAGTTGCGGCCGAAATCCATGAAGTTGCGGAACTGACCGGTCTGCGGGTTCCAGGCGCTTTGGACGAAAGCGGCAAAGGTTTGGGCGAGGCGGCTGCGCAGCGGTTCAGCCTCTGCCCCCAGCCGGTTCGCCAGCATCAGCGCGCGGGCGTTGTCATCGACGCAATAGCCATGCGCCCGGTCGGCGACGTTATAGACGCTGTGCTGCAAGATCCCGGTATCGTCGCAAATCCGCAGCAGGCCGCCCAGCCCGATTGGTTGCGGATCGGGCAAAGGCGCAGCGGTGCAGCGGACCGCAGTGATTACATCAAGGCATTGCGCGGCAAAGGCCGGCCAGATCATCGCCCGCCCGCGCGCATAGGCGCGCTGTTGCAGCGCCTGCAGCCGCACTGGATCATCCAGCAGCGCACCGATCTGCGCGGCCATCGCGGCGCTATCGCCGAACGGCACCAGCACGCCGTGATCATCGGCCAGCAGTTCTTGCGCATGGACGTAGGGCGTCGAAACCACCGCTTTGCCGAGCGCCACGGCATAGGCCAGTGTGCCCGAGGTGGACTGCGCGGCGCCGGGATAGGGCGTGACATAAACATCGGCCGCCTCGATCAGGTCGAGCAGCTCACCGGTTTCGACGAAGGCGTCAATCCAGTGGACGTGGCGTTCCATCCCCAGCTCGGCGACCAGTTTCTGCAAGCCCGTGCGATAGGCTTCGCCTTCGTGCGCGATCAGGTTGGGATGGGTCGCACCGACGATGCAATAGAGCAAGTCCGGGTGATCGGCGGCAATCGCGGGCAGCGCCCGGACCACGGCTTCGATCCCTTTGCCCGGCGACAGCAAGCCAAAGGTCAGCACGATCTGACGCCCGGCAAAGCCGAACTTTTGCTTGAACTGGGCGGCGCGACCAAATGGCCGGTCGGGCACCCCGTGGGCGATCACCGCGATCTGATCAGGGTCGGCGCCATAGACCTCGATCAACAGCACGCGCGACCGCTGCGACATCACGATCAGTTTGGCGGCACGCGACACCAACCGCGCCATCACGCTGGCCTGGGCGGGATCGGGATCGGGGATCACGGTATGCAAGGTGATCATCAACGGCGCGGCGATCCGGTCGGTCAGCTCCAGCACCATATCGCCGGCCGGTCCGCCGAACAGCCCGAATTCGTGCTGCAGCCAGACGACATCGGCGCCGCTGGCGTTGATCGCTTCGGCGGCGCGGTGATAGCTGGCCGGATCAAATTCGACGATCGCCGCACGCACCGCTGGATCAAACAGGGTGTGGCCGGGAGCCGGGGTCATCGCATAGACATCGATCACCACGTCGCTGCTCGCGGCCTTGAGCGATTGATAGATATCAGCCGTAAAGGTCGCGATCCCGCAGCGCCGGGGGGTATAGCCGCCAATCAAGGCGACGTGGGTGGCGCGGCGCGGCGGGCTGAGCGGCAGCCGAACTGGATCGCTGCGAAGCGCGCTGCTGCCGGTTACGGCGCCGCCATCGCGCAGGTCACGCCCCTTGAGCAGGAACGGCTGCAAGGCGCGCTGCGGGGCCGCGTTGGCGCCCGGCTGCATGGTTCGGTCACTCAACGCGGCGGTCATGTCAGCGCCCCTTCGAAATATCGACCTGCTTGGGTGCGAGATGTGATTCGACGAACCATAGCTGCTGATCTACCCCGCGCGAGATTTCGGTGAACAGGTCTGCGGTGGTCGGGTCTTCAATTGCGGTCGATTTTTCGATCGCTTCGCGGATCGATTCGCCAAACGCCGCCAGCGCGCCCGATACGGCGAACAAGTGCTGCATTTCGTCGGCAATGCCCAGCGGATAGGGGATCAGATAGCTGTGCTTCACCGCTGTTTGGATTGTGCCATTGGCAGTGCCGCCCAGCCCGCCAGCGCGCTCGGCCAGCAGGTCGGAAAAGGCTTCGACTTCGGTTGAAACCCGGTCGAACAGTTCGTGGATCGCGATGAAGCCCGGCCCGCGCACGTTCCAATGGGCCTGCTTGGTCTGGGCGTGCAGATCAATCGCGGCGGCCAGCTGCAGGTTGAGCAGTTCGACCGACTGGATCCGGATTTTTTCAGGCAAAGTGTTGTGGGTTTTGTGCATGGGGGTCTCCGCTGATGTTGGGAGAAGCCACGGCAACCACGGCCATGCGCTTCTGACAGGTTGAACCGCCAAACCGCCAATATGTTCCCGCCCGCGTCGGCTGCGCGAACCTCGGTAAGCAACCCGGCGCGGTCAGTCATGAAAATGACCGGCGCGGGGAACAATCCGAATACCGGGCAGTTACCACCTCCGAAACCAGCCCAATTTTTGGCCTGGCTGCATTAACGGGAGGCTCATATGTCCTTAGTCAGTATCGTCGTCGTATTGATCGTGGTTGGGGTCTTGCTCTGGCTGATCAACAGCTATCTTCCGATGGACGGAAAAATCAAAAGCATCCTCAACGCGGTGGTGGTGATCGCCGTAGTGCTGTGGCTGTTGCGCGTGTTCGGCGTGCTCGGTTCGCTGTCGGACATTCGCATCTAACGCTGCGGATCAAATCCTGCCCGCCTTTCCCAAACGCTTCGCTCTAACCGGATTGGAATCATCATGCGCACAGTAACCATGGGTCTTGTCGCTGCACTCCTCGTCACCGGCTGCGCCGATACGGGCGGCTATGACCGGCCCACGCGGCAATGGCGCCAGTACGATTACAACCGGGCCGATCCCAGCTATGGCGACTATGACGCAGGCCGGTATTATCAGGACCGCGCGAACCGCCGCGAACGCCGCCTGTCGAACAACGACCGGATCTATCGGGGCCGTGACGGACGGTATTATTGCCGCCGTTCGGACGGTTCAACCGGGTTGATCATCGGGGCAATTGCCGGCGGTGTGCTGGGCAACCGGATTGCTCCGGGTGATTCCGAAGTTCTGGGCACGATCCTGGGCGCCGCTGCTGGCGGCCTGCTGGGTCGGGCGATCGACCGCGGCGATACCCGCTGCCGCTAGGTGAACGAATGGCAGGGCGGCAGGGGAGCGACCCCCAGCCCCCTGCTGCCCCGAAGTAGTCCTTGCCGGACGGCCCAATTTCAAAAGACGGAATTCAACCATGTCCCTTGGTCTCATCCTTATAATTCTGCTGATTATCCTGCTGGCTGGCGGGTTCAGCGGCAAGGTCGGTGGCTATGGCTACGGCTTTGGCCACGGCGGCGTCGGCGTCCTTGGCGTGATCCTGATCGTGGTGTTGGTCTTGCTGTTTGCCGGTCGGATTTGATCGCAGCGCTGCGGTTTAGGCGCTCCGCCAACGGGAACCAAACGGGGTCTGGAGCGTTCTAATCACAAGCCGAGCAACTGCCGCCCGGTCCTCAGGAGAACCACCATGGGTGAATTCATCGACAAAGCCAAAGGCGCCGCCAATGAAGCTATGGGCAAGGCTAAAGTAGCTGTCGGCGAACAAACCGAAAGCGCGGCACTTATTGCCAAAGGCCTGAAGCAACAGGTAAAGGGCGAAGCCCAGAAGATTTCCGGTGCGGCCAAGGGTGCAATGGGCGACAAGTTCTGATCCGACCCCAAATATTGGGACGTATTTGAAGACTTTACCAAGTTTGGCAGTGTTTTTCACCGATGTCACTGTCAAGCAACCAGCATCCCTATCTGACGATGGGGGTGCTGGTTTTTTATTGGGGCAAGCGACTGGCGAATTGCTGTCTGATCAAAACTGTTCATGGGAACAATTCGCCGCAGCGCGCGTTATCCCTGCAAGTCTTGGGCCTTCGCCCAATTCAGGAGCACTCTCCATGCGCAAGCATATCTTAATGGCAGGCTTTGCTGCCATCTCGCTTATTCCCGCTTCGGCATTTGCCCAGACCCGTGAACAATCTCGTGACCAGGCCGAAACTCGCTCCAGTTGCGATCGCCAGCGTGACAACCGCGTTATCGCCACTGTGGCCGGCGCCGGGGTTGGCGGCGTGCTTGGCAATGTTGTTGCCGGCAGCGGCGACAAGCTGCTTGGCACTGTGATCGGCGCCGCTGGCGGCGCGGTGATCGGCAACCAGCTGGCCAAGCCATCGAACGACTGCGCCCGGGCTTACGGCTATTACGACGAAAACAACCGCTGGCACGCCACCGGCGTCAGCGCTGACCGGGCGCAGGGTTACTATGACCGCGACGGCAACTGGATGACCGGCGCGCCGAACGGGCACTATGATGGCGCCAACCGTTGGATCTCCAACAACGGCCCGACCCGCGGCGAAGGCTATTACACCGAACAACGCGGCTGGGTGCCGGCCTCGGCCAACGGCTATTACGATCGCAACGATCAATGGGTCGCGGGTTCGGATACCGGTCAGTATGACGGCAATGGCCGTTGGATCGCCGGTTCGGGCGGCCAGCCGGTCCGCCGCGCCGATGCCTATGGCTATTACGATACGCAAGGGATCTGGCACGCCGCCGCCGCCCAGCAAGACCGCGCGACCGGGTATTATGACCGCAACAACACCTGGGTTTCGGGCACGCCCAATGGCCATTACGACGAACGCGGCAACTGGGTTCCGCACCGCGATGATGGCACCGCAAGCGGGAACTATGACAGTCAGAACCGCTGGATCCCGGCATCGTCGAACGGCTATTACGGCAGCGACGGTCAATGGGTTGGCGGCACGGCCAGCGGCTATTACGATCAGAACGGCCGATGGGTCGCAGGCGTTGCGATTGGCCACTATGACGAGCGCGGGCGCTGGATCGCCGGGGCTGCCAGCGGCCGCCGCGATGCTAATGGCGTTTGGATCGCTGATCCGCAGCCGGGCTATTACGACAGCAACGGTCGCTGGAACGTGGGTGTTTCCTATGGCTATTACGACAACCGCGGACGCTGGATCCCAACCCGTGACCAGAACTATGGCAGCGATCAGTATGGCCCCGGCCGCAGCATCCTGAGCCAGCTCAGCCAGCTCGACCAATATGTCCGCAATGCCGAAATGCAGCGCGCGATCCGCCGCTCTGATGCCAATAGTGCGCGGCGTGAGATCAATTCGATCCGCACCCGCGAACGGCAGATGCGCCATGATCGCCGAGGCAACCTGTCGATGCGCGATCAGGCCCAACTGCAAGTCCGGATCGACCGGCTGGCCCGGCGGTTGCGCATGAACGTTCAGTAAAACCCTGTTTGGGTGCCTGCTATGCCCCTCCCCCCTCCGCCTCGCAGGCACTCCGCAGGCCCGCCATTCCGTTTACGGGGTGGCGGGCCCAGCCGTTTGCGCCAAGCCGTGCGCCAGACCGGGCCTTGGCACCGGGATTGTCGAAGCCCTGGCGAAGCGGCTCGAAGCAGGCGTGGCGATAACCGCTGCCCACCCCGGCACCCGGGTTTCTATCACACAGGCCTGAGCTCGCCGCGCTGCTGGCGGAACCTTTACCCGCGCCGCCGGTTAGTTGCCTGTCACTCCGGCCTTTCCGCAGTGCACAGCGGCGCGTTTTTTGCGCCATCTGGGAATTTTCCATGAAACGACTGATTATCGGGGCTACAGTAGTGGCCCTTATGACAAGTTCGGCGCTGGTTGCCGAACCGCGTCAGAACCGCGACCGTGATCGCCATCAGCAGCACGATGGGCCAGCCTGGCACGAACAGAGCGGCCGCTGGGACAATGGCCGCCATCGCGGCTGGGGCAAGGAACGCGGCCGCAACCACCGCTGGAACCGCGGTGAACAGATGGGTTATGACGATTGGCGCTATGCCCAGCGGGTCGATTATCGCAACTATCGCCTGCGTCAGCCGCCGCGCGGCTATGAATGGCGCCGGATCAACAACCGCTTCGTGCTGGTCCGGCAGCGGTCCGGGCTGATCATTTCGGTTGTGCTTTACAACGGCCGTTAAACCCCGCCGCCCCCGCCTGGCGGCAACGTCAGGCGAGGGACGGTTGCGCGCTGATCTGGTAATCAAGCCGGACTTCGGTTCCCGCTCTCAATCTGCTGGTGATCGCCAACCGGCCGCCCAGTTGTTCCGCAAAGCCGTTCATCAGCTCGCGCCCCATTGAATGAACATTGTTGTTCGCGTCGAACCCAATCCCATCATCCACCACCGACAGGCTGGCTTCGCCGCTGGGGCGCGACAGAAACTGTAACCGGATTGAGCCGCTCAAGCCTTTCGGAAAGGCGTAAGCATAGGCGTTGGTCACCGCCTCGACCGCGAGCAACACCAGCGGGACCGCACTGTCGAGCGGAACTGCGCAGGTTGCCGCTTCGCACGAAAGTGCAATTTCAGGCCGGTCGATGTTCCACACCCGGAACTGGTCGCACAACACGGTGATCAACCGGGCAATATCGAGCGTCGCTTGGCTGCCATCGTCGGCCTGATCGTAAAGAATCCGGTGGATCAGCGCGAGCGCCCCGATCCGCGCCCGGGTCTGGCCCAGCGCCTCACGGGCGGCCGGGTTTTCGATCCGGTTGGCCTGCATATTAAGCAAGCTGGTAACGATCTGGAGGTTGTTCTTGACCCGGTGATGGACTTCCAGCGCCAGTGCTTTGCGGGCTTCCTCGCGCTCCACGATCAGCAGCGCCAAATCGTTCAACTCGCTGCTCAGCTCGGCCATGCCATCGGGTGCGCGGGTAAACGCCGGGGTGCCCGGCAAGTATTCTCCGGCAATCATCTCTGCTACTTGCTGGCGCAGCGCGGTTACCCAATATTCCACTGTTCAACCCACCCGATCAAACAACGCGCCGTCGCCGGGGCCTTCGATCAGCTCGGTCAGCGCTTTGCGGCCGCGGGCCAGGCGGCTTTTGATCGTGCCGATCGCGCAGCCGATCACTTCGGCGGCCTCTTCATAAGACAGCCCGTTGGCCCCGATCAGCATCAGCACCTCACGCTGTTCTGGCGGCAATTTGAGCAACGCCTTGGCCACGTCAGCCAGATGAACCGCGTGCTGCTGGGCGGGTGCGGCGACCAGCATCCGTTCGGCCACTTCGGGATCGAGGCTGGTGGTACGGCGTTCCTTGCGGATCGTCGTATAAAACTGATTGCGCAGGATCATGAACATCCAGGCGCGAAAGTTGGTGCCGGGGGTATAGCTGGCCCGCGCCGCCCAGCCGCGCAGCATCGCGTCCTGCGCCATGTCATCGGCCATTTCGCGCGATCCGCACAGCCCGCGTGCGAACGATCGCAGCGAAGGGATCAAGGCGACCAATTGATCGCGGAACAACTGATCCGCTGCCAGATCAAGCGCGGGGCCGGCGGGCGCAGCGGCCAGGTGGGCGGCAGCTTCGGTCACTTCGACGGGCTGGTGGTCTTGGCCGCAGCGATTTTGGCATCGATATCGTCCAGGATCTTGAGGAACTCGTCGGGGACTTCCTCACTCGCCACCGCCTGGTGCAATTGCAGCAGCGCCGCCGAAATGGGATCAAACGCAAGATTGACGCGCGGCATCCGGTTACCTTTCGTAGGTTGGGTTTTTGCCATTATGTCCTGCTCATGCGTTGCGATGTGGACTAAGAACCGGCGAAAGCGGAAAAAGTTTCATCACCGGTGGAACTTTTTTGCAGCTGGCCAGTTTTCTAGGAACCGATCCAAGGAACAGCTATGCCACTGAAGGCCGAAATCGCCCCACAACTGCCGTTTCTGCGCCGTTATGCGCGCGCGTTGACCGGATCGCAAATGCTGGGCGATCAGGCGGTTCGCGACCTACTCGAAGCGCTGGTCGCCGCGCCTGAGCAATTTGATCGCGCGGTCGAACCGCGTGCGGAATTGTTCCGCCTGTTCCACCGGCTTTGGCGCGGGCGGGCTGATGGCAGCCCGGCTGGCGGCTTGATCGGCGAATTGTCGCTGCACACCCGTGAGGCGTTGCTGCTGACTGTGATCGAAGGCTTTACGGTTGAACAGACCGCCGTGATCCTTGCCAGCAGCGCGGCTAGTATCAGCGCCGAAATCGAAGCGGCCCGGGGCGCAATCGCCGAGGGCCTGTACAGCAAGGTGCTGATCATCGAGGATGAAACGATCATCGCACTCGATATCAAATCAATCGTCGAATCGCTCGGCCACAAAGTCTCCGGGATCGCCCGGACCCGCAGCGAGGCGACTGTGATGGCAGCCGAGTTGCGCCCCGAATTGATTCTGGCCGACATCAGCCTGGCCGACGGATCGGGCGGGATCGGCGCGGTCAACGTTATCATGGTGCTGGACGACTTGCCGGTGATCTTCATCACTGCCTTTCCCGAACGCTTGCTGACCGGTGAGCGGCCCGAACCGACCTATCTGATCACCAAGCCGTTCAGCCCCGAAACAGTCGCCGCCACGATCGGCCAGGCACTGTTGTTCCACCGCGAGCGCACCAGCATCGCAGCCGCACCGCCCGAGCCCGCGACGGCCAAGGACGTGCCAGATCCGCGCAAACACTTTGACACGCCCGAAGCGCTGATGGCCGATCGCCAGCTGCCCGATGCGGACAAAAAGGTGCTGCTCACCGACTGGGATTCGGAAATCGACGGGCAGCTAAATGCCGAATCCGAAGGGATGGGCGTGTCCGATCCGTTGAGCGCCCGCAAGGAGGGCCGCCTCGCTGATGAGGCCAGAAAGGTGAAGACCGCGCTGACGGCGATTACCGAAAAAACCAACCGCACCTGACCGCGACCAGGCCGATCGCGCCACGCTTGGCGAAACCGAGCTCAGGAACTTTTGCGCCGCAATCGCGTTGAATCGGGACCAGGCCTTCCGGAACCCCCTCCGGCACGCCGCCACAAGGAAATTCGGCATGACCACGAAAACTCCAATGCTCAAGAAAGTCCTGCTCGTCCTCGCCGCCAGCACCATCGCTATTACTGCGTCAGCCTGCAACACCGTCAAAGGCGTGGGCCGGGATATTGAATCGGTTGGCAAGACCGGGGATGACGTCATCAACTGAGGCCGTAACGCCTGAACAGAGCGCAAAGTGGCCGCACGTCTGATGATCAGACGCGCGGCCACTTTGCCGTCAAAAATCCGCGATTGGGGAACAGCAAATTTCCCCGGACCCGGTGTTCCCGAAGGTCCGCTTAACCTGATCAGTTTTAGGATGAAAACTTGGAGCGGGCGAAGGGATTCGAACCCTCGACCCCAACCTTGGCAAGGTTGTGCTCTACCCCTGAGCTACGCCCGCTCGAACGTTTCACAGCCCTGTCGCAATGGCGAAGGGCCGGGGTGAGGCGCGCGGTTAGCATCGGCTCTTGCCAATGCCAAGGGGAAAGTTGCCGCCGGGCTGATTGCGCGCTTTATCCCTTCACAATTGGGCGTAAAGGGCCACATAAGCCCGAACAAGGCGTGACAAACGGAGATCTAGACGTGGCAAGCATGGGGCTGAACCTCGAAGAGCAGAAGGCGGTTGACCGGTTCCGCAAGGATGTCGTCGAACCATCGATGACCAGTCTGGTGATCCTCGATTTCTGGGCCGAATGGTGCGGGCCGTGCAAGGCGCTGACCCCGCTGCTGGAAAAGGTCGCGGCGGAATATGCCGACAAGGGCGTGGTGCTGGCCAAGGTCAATGTCGATGAGGAAGGCTTTATCGCCAGCCAGTTTCAGGTCAAATCGATCCCGACCGTCTATGCGCTGTTCCAAGGTCAGCCGGTCGCCGATCTGACCCAGGCCCGCAGCGAATCGCAGCTGAAAGCGGTGCTCGATCAACTGCTGGCCAAGCTGCCAGTCCAGCCCGACGGCGCCGCGCCGGTGCAGGACATTGCCCCGCTGCTGGCGCTGGGTGAAGAAGCACTGGCAGCCGGTGACGGTGAGCGCGCCGGTTCGATCTTCTCGCAAGTTGCCGAAATCGCGCCCGACAGTGCGGCGGCGCTCAGCGGCGTGGTACGGGCAATGACCATGCTGGGCGAACTGGCCGAGGCCGAAACCTTGCTGGCGACGCTACCGCCCGAATTGGCCGCCGATCCCGAGATCAGCCGCGCCCGCGCAGCGCTGGAATTGGCGAAGAACAAGCCCGACGATAGCGAATTGGCCGCACTGAAAGCCGCCGCAGCCACCGGCGCGCCCGAGGCCCGGCTGGCCTATGCCGAAGCCGCCTTTGCCGCCGGAAGCCGCGATGAGGCTGCCGCCGCTCTGTTGGCGATGATCACTGACGACCGCGAGTGGAACGAGGGCGCGGCCAAGGCCAAGCTGCTGCAGATTTTTGAAGCGGTCGGGTTGGAAGACGCCTGGGTTGCGGCCCAGCGCCGCAAACTCTCGCTGATCCTGTTCGGTTGAACCGCGCAATGCCCACCAGGATTCCTCATTGTGCGCGTAGCGAAGCAATCCAGCGCGGTTTATGCGGACTTGGATTGCTTTGCTGTGCTGGCAATGACGAGGGGTTCAATTTCTGATGCGCATATCAATTTTTCCCCTACCCGGTGTGATCCTGTTCCCGGGGATGCAGGTGCCGCTGCACATTTTCGAGCCGCGTTACCGCGCGCTGGTCAAGGATGCGTTGGCCCGCGACCGCCGGATCGGAATGATCCAGCCGCAGCAAGCCACCGAAGGCGCGCCGCTCTATACCGTGGGCTGTCTGGGCAAGATCGCCGATGTCGAGGCGCTTGATGATGGGCGGTTCAATCTGGTGTTGGAAGGCGAAAGCCGATTCCGGCTGATCCGCGAACTGGATGCCACCACCCCGTTCCGCCAGATCGAAGGCGAGCTGATCGCGGGCGAAGACTATCCCGCACTCTCCCCGGTCGAACGGGCCGGGTTTGAGCGCGAAGCGCGCCGGTTCGCCGATGCGCAGGGCTATGCCGTCGATTGGGAAGCGGTGACCCGGCTTGACGACACGTCGTTGATCGACGGGACCAGTCAGATCGTGCCGTTTGACACCGCTGCAAAGCAGGCACTGCTGGAAGCGTCGACCCTGACTGAGCGGTGCGAGCTGTTGGTTCAGTTGATGCAGTTCTTCGCCCGGCGCGACAGCGATGACCCCAAGGTTACCTTGCAGTAGCGTCTTCGGCAGGATCGTCAGCGCCACTATCGCCGCTGTCGTTCATTTCCCCGTTGAATGACTTGACTATTTCACAAGACTTTTTGTCGCCTTGATCGCAGGCATCAACCATACAGGCCTTGGTGTCTTCACCGCGCGAACCGGTGCCGGTCTTTTTGTTGTCCTCTACACAGGAACCCGCCGTCAAAGGCACATCGGTTGCCTTCACTGCCGCTTCGGTGGGCTTGGCCGCCGCAGCCGAGGCACCCGTTTCGGTGGCTTCCGGGCCCGCGCTGGGGCCGTCCGAACAGCCGGATGCAAGCAGCAGTGCCGATGCAAGAATAACGCGCTTCATGTCAGCACAGCCTTTACCCCATCGATCACATATTGCGCCGCCAGTGCCGCCAGCAGCACGCCGAGCAGCCGGGTTATCACGGCTTCGACCCGGCTGCCGAGCAGCTTCATCAGTGGCCCTGCGGCGATCAGTGCGGCCAGTGTCAGGATCAGCACCGCCCCCAACGCAGCCAGCACGATCAGGGTCTGCTCGGTCCCTTCCGCGCGCGCGGTGAGCAGCATGATGGTGGCGATCGAGCCGGGCCCGGCAATCATCGGCATCGCCATCGGAAAGACCGATACGTCTTCGATTTCGGGCGTGCCCATGATCTTGTCGGCGCGTTCTTCGCGGCGCTGGGTGCGCTTTTCAAACACCATGTCCATCGCGATCACGAACAGCATGATCCCGCCAGCGATCCGGAACGAGTTGAGCTCGATATGCAGCGCGCCAAGCAGGTTTTCGCCAAACAGCGCAAAAACCAGCAGGATCAGCGCGGCGATGAAGCAGGCCCGCGCGGCCATCGTCGTCGCCTGGCGGTTGGTCGCGCCTTTGACCAGACCGGCATAGATCGGCGCGCAGCCGGGCGGATCGATCACCACGAACAGCGTGATGAAGGCGGACAGAAACAGATCCCACATCATGGCGCGGCGGGTGCCTCACCCTGCAGGTCCTGTACGGTCGCACGCTGGCCGTCAGCCTGCATCGTCACCACAAACCGGCGCGCACCTTGCGGGGAAATGGTCACATCCCAGTTGAGCGAGCCATCGAGCGATTGCCCGGCGCGGCGCGCCGGATCGAGCGGCGGCGGATTGCCTTTGAAGTCTTTTACCTTGGGCGAACGGCGCGCGTTATAGCCCGGCGGGCAATCGGCCACTTTGGCAACGATCATATCGGGCGCATCGAGCGGCATCGGCAATTCCTCGCCCTGATCGAACACCCATTTGTAATTGCCGTTCTTCTGGAGCTGCCAGACGGTGGTGAAATAGCCCGACTTCTCGCCATTTTGCCAAGCGCCGCGCGTAACCGCGAGCGTGCCATCGCAGCTCGACCAAACCTGATGCGGCTGCCATTTTACGGCTTGGGCGGGATCAGGCTTTCCCTTCAGGAAATCTTGCGCATAGGCCATCTGCGGCACGAACATCACTGCATCGCGGGTCGCGGTGGCGCGAAAGGCGGTCCACTGGCCCTTGTCCTGCGCCATCCGGGCAAAGCCAATTTCCGCTGCAATCACGGCGCTGGGGTTGGCATGGCCGCGCGTCAGTTCGTCGCTGCGATCACGGGACAGGGCGGGCACGGCGACCAGCGAAACCGCAAGCCCCCAGAGAATCATGCGTTTCATGGGGAAAGACTTACAGCGCCCCGTCAGCCAGCGCCACCCCAGCGTTGCGGTGCGCGGCGACCAGCGCGTTGCGCAGCAGCACTGCGATGGTCATCGGCCCGACCCCGCCGGGGACCGGGGTTACGGCAGCGGCCACTTCGGCCACCTCGGCAAAGGCCACATCGCCAACCAGCCTGCCTTTGGCCGCGCCTTCCTCGGGCGGCAAGCGGTTGATCCCGACATCGATCACCACTGCGCCGGGCTTGATCCAATCGCCCCGGACCATTTCCGGACGGCCCACTGCGGCCACCACAATATCGGCGCGGCGGACGACATCGGGCAGGTCTTTGGTGCGGCTGTGGGCGATAGTGACGGTGCAGCTTTCGGCCAGCAGCAATTGCGCCATCGGCTTGCCCACCAGAATCGAACGCCCGATCACCACCGCGTTCATTCCCGAGAGCGAACCGAGCCGGTCCTTCAACAGCATCAGGCTGCCCAGCGGAGTGCACGGCACCAGCCCCGGCAGGCCCAGCGCGAGCCGTCCGGTGCTGAGCGGGGTCAGCCCGTCAACGTCCTTGTCCGGGTTGATCCGCTCAACCACCGCTTGCTCGTCAAGGTGCTTTGGCAAAGGCAGCTGGACCAGAATGCCATCGACCAGCGGATCGGCGTTGAGCTGGTCAACCAGCGCCATCAGCGTCGCCTGATCCGAATCCTCAGTCAGCCGATGCTCAAAGCTGCTCATGCCGCATTCGACGGTCGCCTTGCCCTTTGAGGCAACATAGACCCGGCTGGCCGGATCATCGCCGACCAGCACCACGGCGAGGCCAGCCTTGCGCCCCGCGCTTTGTTCAAAGGTCGCGGCGTATTCGGCAATTCGCCCGCGCAGAGTGGCGGCAAAGGCTTTTCCGTCGATAGTTGCAGCAGTCATCACATTCCCCGATTGGCGACTTCGACCAGCACGTTTTGCAGGATCGTCAGCCCGAAGATCAGCACCATCGGCGAAAGATCGAGTGGGCGGGTATCGGGCATGACCTTTTGAATCGGGCGCAGGATCGGATCGAGCAACATATTGCAGGTCCGCCAGATCGCCCCGGCAATCTCGTTCTGCGGGTTCACCACATTGAACGCGAACAGCAGGCTGACCACGAATTGCACGATCACCAACGCGATCAAGACCTGAACCAGCAGCGAGATTACGCTGATCAAAACAACGAGCACAGATCTATCCTTTTTCCATGGGCTGAGCGCTGATAGCCGAAGGTGTGTTGCAGGGGCAATGCAGAATGCCGGGGGCCGAAGACTCAGGCGTGGATCAACGTGCCGGCCCCGCGCGCGGTGAACACTTCGATCAGCATCGCGTGCGGCACCCGGCCATCGAGCACCACCGCCGCCTCGCACCCGGCCTCAACCGCATGGATGCAGGTTTCCAGCTTGGGGATCATCCCGCCGCTGATCGTGCCTGCGGCTTGCAATGCGGCGATATCGGCGGGGGTCAGTTCAGTCAGCAGCTGCTGGTTGTCATCGAGCACGCCCGCCACGTCGGTCAGCAGGAACAGCCGCGCCGCGCCCAGCGCCGCAGCAATCGCGCCGGCCATGGTATCGGCGTTGATGTTATAAGTCTCGCCGTCCTCGCCCACGGCAATCGGAGCGATCACCGGGATCATTCCCGCGTCGGAAATGGTCTTGATGACCGAGGTATCGACCGATTTAGGTTCGCCAACAAAGCCGAGGTCGACGACCTGTTCGATCTGGCTATCGGGATCGCGGGTGGTCCGGGTCACTTTGCGCGCGGTTACCAGCCCGCCGTCTTTGCCCGAAAGCCCGATCGCTTTGCCCCCGGCCCCGGCGATCCAGCGGACGATTTCCTTGTTGATCCCGCCCGACAGGACCATTTCGGCAACTTCGGCAGTGGCCTTGTCGGTTACCCGCAGGCCGTCGATAAACTGGCTTTCGACGCCGAGCTTTTTCAGCATTGCGCCAATTTGCGGGCCGCCGCCGTGGACCACCACCGGGTTGATCCCGACCGCTTTCAGCAGCACCACATCCTCGGCAAAATCGCGTGCCAGTTCAGCATCACCCATCGCGTGGCCGCCGTATTTGACCACAAAGGTCTTGCCGGCATAGCGCTGCAAATAGGGCAGCGCCTCTACCAGCGTTTCAGCTTTGGTCAGCATCGCGGGATCGTGGTTGTGCGGCATAGTGCGGGCGCTTTAGGGCCTGTCAGGCCTTACTGTCCAGTTTGCGGCCATAATGCACCACAATCCAGATAATCGCCGGGACCATAACCGCAGAAAGGACAACCTTGGCGATCATCTGGCCAACCATCAGGTCCATGATCGGACGCACCATGTAAAACGACAGGCTGATAAAGATCAGCGTGTCGACAATCTGCGAGAGCGCCGCCGCGATAAAGCCGCGCAGTTTGGCAAACGACCCGCCGCTGTCCCGCAACCGGTTGAAGATCCAGACGTTGAGCGTCACCGAGGTGCCATAGGAGATGATCCCGGCCCCCATCATCCGCCAGCTCTGTCCCAGAATGGTCGGAAAAGCCTCTTTGGCAGGCTCATACATCCCCGGATCGGTCGGCAATTGCAGCACGAACAGGGTCATCAGGATCGCACCGACCAATGGGATAAAGCCATAGCGCACCAATCGGTCAGCAACGTCCTTGCCGTGAAGGTCCGCTATTCCGCTGGATATGCCCACCAGTGTCAGGAACGGAAAGATCCCAGCCTCAACCACCAGCGGCCCGAGTGTGACCTGCTTGGCCCCCAGCACTCCAGCTAGTGTCACCATTCCGCCGTAGAACAGCGAAAACAACAAGAGCGAGCGAGTGGTTGTTTGGGTTGTGGTCATAGGCAGGGCTTAGCGAGCCTTTACGCGTAGGGGAAGTAGGTGCCGGGAGGATTTGACTGCGCCGTTCAAGCCGTTACCTACAGCGCCCGAGACTATCCCGGGGAAACCACCACACTATGCCGCACCTGATGAGCCTGCTGGGCATCACGCTGATCCTTGCCATCGCCTATGCGCTGTCATCAGACCGCAAGGCGATCCGCCTGCGGGTGGTCGGCGCGGCCTTTGCCTTGCAGGCCGGGTTTGCGGCGCTCGTGCTGTATGTGCCTGCCGGAAATCGGCTGCTGCAAGGGATCGCAGCCGGGGTTGCCGCCCTGCTCAGTTACGCCGGAAAGGGCACCGAGTTTCTGTTCGGCAAATTGGCGACAGATGATCTGGGGCAGAACTTCGCAATTCAGGCGCTGCCGGTAATCATCTTCTTCGCCGCGCTCATCTCGGTGCTGTACTATGTCGGGATCATGCAGCTAGTGATCCGCTGGATTGGTGGCGGCCTGGAAAAGCTCACGGGCGTGAGCAAGGTCGAAAGCCTGTCCGCCGCCTCCAACATCTTTGTCGGCCAATCGGAAAGCCCCTTGGTGATCCGGCCTTATCTGGCGGCGCTGACCCCCAGCCAGCTGTTCTGCCTGATGACCGTCGGCATGGCCGGGGTCGCGGGGACGATTCTGGCGGCCTATGCCAGCATGGGGATCCGGATCGACTATCTGGTCGCCGCCGCTTTCATGTCGGCCCCAGGCGGCATCCTGATGGCCAAGATCATCATGCCCGATCCCGTCGGCGAAGTGATCGTCGAGCCCGACGAAATCGTGATCCCGGACGAGGAAGAACGTCCCGCCAACGTGATCATGGCTGCTGCCCAAGGCGCGCAGACCGGGGTCAAGCTGGCCGTCATGGTCGGCGCGATGGTGCTGGCATTTGTAGCCTTGGTGGCGCTGGCCAACGGCATTCTGGGCGGGATCGGCGGCTGGTTCGGCTATCCTGATCTGTCGTTCCAGATGATCCTGGGCTATGCCTTTGCCCCGATTTTCCTGCTGCTCGGCGCGCCAAACTGGGCCGAAGCGACGCAGGCCGGCGGCTTTTTTGGGACCAAAGTGGTGCTGAATGAATTCGTCGCCTTCATCGATCTGGGCGCTGCCCAAGGTCTTTCGGCCAAGACCGTCGGGATCGTCACCTTTGCGCTGTGCGGCTTTGCCAATTTCAGCTCGATCGCAATCCAGATGGCGGTCACCGGTGGCCTCGCTCCCAACCAGCGCCCGGTCATCGCCCGGCTCGGCCTGAAGGCACTGGTCGCAGGCAGCCTCTCCAACCTGATGAGTGCGGCTCTGGCCGGATTGTTCCTCAGCTTGTAACCGGACCGAATTCGAACTATATTCGGTCCGAGTGAAAGTGGAGTCTTCCAATGGGTTTGCACGAACGGGTCAAGCCGATCAGTTACCTCAAAGCCAACAGCGCTGAAATCATCCGTGAACTGGGTGAAGGTGCCGCGCCGCTGGTTATCACCCAAAACGGCGAGGCCAAGGCGGTGTTGCAAGACCTTGGCAGCTTTGAAGCAACGCAGGAACTGCTGGCATTGCTGAAATTGCTCGCCATCGGGCGTGACGAAGCCGCCGCTGGGCGGACCAAGCCGATTGACGGATTGGGGTCCAGAATTCGGTCGCGCGCGGCGTGAAAGCGCAGATTCGATTAAACCAAGGCGCCGAAGACGATCTGCTGGGCATCTATCGCCGCCGACTGGCCCAGCGCGGCCCCGACGGCGCTGATGGCGCCAATGCTCTGCTTGACCACGTAACCGGCAAGCTTGAAACTCTGGCCGACCATCCAGAGCGCGGCCCGGTCCCGCCTGAACTCGAAGCCTTGGGTATCCGCACCTATCGGCAACTCTCGATCCCGCCATTCCGGGCAATTTTTTGGCCCGAACTGGACCCTTCGCCGCCGACAGTCACAATCATGCTGATCGCCGACACCCGGCGCGATTTTCGCGTCCTGCTCGAAGAACGGGTGCTGCGCGGACCGGCCTAGCCAATCCAAACCGGACCAAAACCACGCAGTTCCCCGGATAGGATTGCCCGCCCGCTATGGGCCATCCGGGGCTCATGGCCCTATCTCTGCTCACCCTCGCTGCCGCCACTTTTGCGCTTTGCGCCGAGCCGCCACGGGTAACCTGCGTGGTCGATGGCGATACCTTCTGGCTCAACGGCGAGAAGGTCCGGCTGGCCGATATCAACGCGCCCGAAACGCACAGCGCCGGTTGCCCGGCCGAGCAAGTGCTGGGCGACAAGGCGGCCCGTCGGTTGATCGTACTGCTCAATTCCGGGCCGTTCAGTCTGGAGATCGCGGGCCGCGCGACCGATCGCTATGGCCGCGCGCTGCGGGTGGCAACGCGCGGCGGTCGCTCGCTCGGCCAGCAATTGGTCAGCGAAGGGCTGGCCGAGCCGTGGCGGGGAAAGCGCAGCGATTGGTGCGTGATGCTTGCCGCGCGCTGACCCAGCCCCTACCGCAGCGGGATGGTCTGGCCCCGCCGCACCCAGCGTTACGGACGCGTTTTGCCGACCTATCAGTGGCAAGGGCGAACGTTCGTCCAGCGGCTGTGGGCCGCGCTGAAGTGGTGGCTGGGCGCGGCGCTGCTGATTGCAGTGATGTGGCTCGTTACTCAAAACTGTCCGGGGCGGATAGCGCCTGCGGCCATGCCCAGCGGCCCGGCGGAAGTCATCACCGGCCCGTTCGTGCGCTGCGGCACCGGCCGCGCCGCGGGCTGCGTGCCCGATGGCGACACGCTGATCATTGGCACTCGCAAGATCCGGATCATCGGGATTGATGCGCCAGAGCTCCATCCCGCCCGCTGTCCCGCCGAAGCGGCAAAGGGTGAAGCTGCTGCGCAGGCGTTGCTGACGATGCTCAACCAAGGCTCGTTCACGCTGGCCGGACCCAGCCCGGTCGTCCGCGACGAATATGGCCGCGAGCTGCGCCATCTGCTGCGGTTGCGGCCTGATGGCTCAGTTCAATCCATCGCCGACGATCTGGTCTCAAGTGGAACGGTGCGTGCCTACTTGCATGGCAGCCGCGATCCGTGGTGTTAAGGCCATCAACCAAACAGGAGCGAACAATGCTGATAATCGAGGGCTGGATTAAACTGGCAACTGGCGAATTCGCCAAGGTCCGCGAACAGGCGATTGCAATGGTTGCCGCGACCAATCAGG
>JANMHL010000120.1:0-4109 GCA_031375125.1 Novosphingobium sp.
CATCGATCCCGGCCTGATCGTTGGCAGCGGTTGCCGTCGCCAGATTGATCGCGCCCTGGGCAATCGTGTCAGGGCCACCCCACCACCAGACCATGTGCGCCATCGGGAAGTAGATGAAGGTCACCCACAGGATCGAAAACACCAGCAGCGACGAAAACTTCATCCGTTCGGCAAAGGCACCGACGATCAGCGCCGGGGTGATGCAGGCAAAAGTCATCTGGAAAATCACGAACACAAATTCAGGCAGATAGACATTGTTCGAGAACGTCGCCGCGTAAGTCCCCGAGGTGACATTCGCCAGAAACGCCTTGTCGAGCCCGCCAAACAGGCTGGGATAAGGCGATCCGGTTGATGTGAAGGCCATCGAATAGCCCCAGCCCACCCAGACCAGCGCAGCGATGCTGACGATCATGAAGACCTGCATCAGCACGCTCAGCATATTCTTGGTGCGGACCAGCCCGCCGTAAAACAGCGCCAGCGCCGGAATGCTCATCATCAAGACCAGCACCGAGGACGTCAGCATCCAGGCAACGTCGCCCTTGTCGACCATCGTGGCCATTTGCTCGACCGATGGCGCCTTGACCGGACCATCTTGCGCGAAAGCGGCCGTGGCGGAGAGCAGACCTGCCCCCATCGCGCCCAAGCCGCCGATAAATTTGCGAACCATTGTATTGTCCCTCCTGTTACGCACGCTCACAGCGCGGTGTCCCCGGTTTCCCCGGTGCGGATGCGCGTGGCCGAAGCCAGATCGAGCACGAAAATCTTGCCATCGCCGATTGCGTCGGTGCTGGCGGCCTGCTGGATCGTCTCGACGACTTGGTCCGCCAGCGCATCGCTGACCGCCACTTCGATTTTCACCTTGGGCAGCATATTGGTGGAATATTCGGCCCCGCGATAAATCTCGGTTTGCCCCTTTTGCCGCCCAAAGCCTTTGACTTCGGACACGGTCATGCCCGCCACGCCCAGCGCCGAGAGCGCATCGCGCACCTCGTCGAGCTTAAAGGGCTTGATAATGGCGATGATCAATTTCACAGGCCAAGTCCCCTGATTGCCTACCGGCACAGCACCGGCTTCGCATACGCAGCAAGCACCGTGCCAGTTTAACAATTACGCAAGGATTCAACGGCTCAAGGGAAACGGCTTAGCGTGCAGGGCGGAAGTCGCGCCCAATGCTTGCGCATCGTGCCTATTTTTTAGGCAGCTCGAGCTGCGCATAGACCGGCAGGTGATCCGATGCCCGCGCCGCCAGCGCCGAATGGTGCACGCCGGTTTCCGCCAGCTCCCACTCCGCCGACAGCACGATCCGATCAAGCTGGGCGACCGGCCGCCGCGACGGAAACGAACGGCCCGGGGCGAGCACGCGCCAGTCCCCGTGAAACTCACCCAGCGACCCGCCGTGCAGCGCCCATTCGTTGAAATCGCCCAGCAGCACCGTCGGGCATGGCGGGCCGCAGCGTGCGACATGGGCCAGGATCGCGCGCACTTGCTGCCGCCGCCGCAACCCCGACAGGTCAAGGTGCATCCCGACCACCCGGACTCGCGCGCCGCCAATCAACAGATCGGCCCGCACCGCCCCGCGCGGCTCCAATGTGGGCAGCGGCACCACCCCCGCCTCGATCACCGTCACCCCGCGCTTTATCAGCAGGGCATTGCCGTGCCAGCCGATCGAATCCGGCCGGTGGCCCAGCGGCACCGCGCGGTAGTGAGATAGATCGTCGAGCAGTTGCCGCGGGAGCACGCTCTCCCGCAGCCCAAACCGCCGGTCAGCCTCCTGCAAGGCCACCACATCGGCGCCAATCTCATGCAGCACCGCCATGATCCGCTCAGGATCGCGCCGCCGGTCAAGCCCGACCGCCTTGTGGATGTTGTAGCTGGCGAAAGTGAGCGGCATGATTGGGGGATATGGGGCTTGGCCGTGTGGGGCAAGGCGGGAAGAAGGGGTCCGCGCAAAGATCGCAAAGGAAGAAGGACGCAGAGGCGCAAAGATGTCGCTTTGGGCCGCAGGCTCCTCGCTCCTTTGAGCCCGCGTTTTGCTGGAACCTCAATTGCCACAAGCGACCAAGCCGCAAGCGAGACACCTTAGCGCCCTTCGTTCTCTTGGCGCCTTCGCGCAAACCCGCTTTGCCCAACGGTCAGCCAATCAGCTCCCGGCAATAAACCGATCCGTCGCACGCGTTGGCAGGCCGTCGATGCTGGTCGTGCGCTTCGCCATTTTGGCCGTCCATTTGGCCGGATCGGACTGCGCGTGGTATTTGGGCAGGGTTTCGCGTTCCTTGTCCAGATGCATGATCGGCACGCCCCAGCCGCAGCTGGTCTGGACGCTTTCCACTGCGATATCAAAGATCTGGCGGGTGCCGGGCTTCATGCTGAAATGCGCGGCGAGTTCCGCCCATCCGGCATCCTGCGGCAGCACCGGCTGGCCCCGGCCATAGATCCGCAGGATCAGCGCGGGCTGTTCGAAATTGCACAGCATGATCGTGATCCGGCCATCAGCGGCCAGATGCGCGTGGGTCTCATTCCCAGATCCGCCAAGGTCGAGATAGGCGACGCGCTTGGGCCCCAGCACCTTGAAAGTATCGGCAAGGCCTTTGGGGGACAGGTTGATCCGGCCGTCGCTGGCCGCAGTGGCGGTAAAAAAGATCGCCTGCTTGCCGATCATCTCGGCATGGGCGTCGGTCAAGTGGTCGGTGAATTCCATGGGGCGAGGCTAAAGCTGCTTGCGCTTTGCCGCAAGACTGAAGGAAGGGATTCGCGCAGAGATCGCAGAGTATGCGGAGATGTAGCACTTGCGGCAACGCCGCCTTCACTTCAGTCGGAAGCGTTAAACGCTGCCTTGAAGTACTGCAGGGCCTCTGGCCCAACAGAAGCTCTCTGCGTCCTCTGCGATCTCTGCGCGAACCCCCTTACCGCTCCTTCGTAGCCGAAAACACCAGCTCCGGATTGCGTTCCTGCTGGTAACTGACGTCCCACGAAGACCGCGCCATGAACACCGGATCGCCATCGCGGTCCTTGGCCAGGTTCGATTTGTTGAAATCGGCAAACTGGCCCAGCGCCGCGTCGGGCCCTTTCAGCCAGCGGGCGGTTTCAAACGGCGCCATTTCGAGCACAGCTTCAACCTTGTACTCCGCCTCCAGCCGCGAGATTAGCACTTCGAGCTGAAGCTGCCCAACCACGCCGACAATCCACTGCCCGCCGATCTCGGGATAGAACACCTGAATCACGCCCTCTTCGCTGAGGTCATCGAGCGCTTTGCGCAATTGCTTGGTCTTGGTCGGATCCTTCAGTTGGACCCGGCGCAGGATTTCGGGCGCGAAGTTGGGCAGGCCAACGAACCGCACCTTGTTGTTCTCGCTCAGCGTGTCTCCAACCCGCAGCGTGCCGTGGTTGGGGATACCGATGATATCGCCCGGCTCGGCGCTGTCGGCAATCTCGCGGTCTTGCGCAAAGAACAGGATCGGCGAATGAATCGCAACCGGCTTGCCGCTGCCAGAAGGCGTGAGCTTCATGCCGCGTTTGAATGTGCCCGAAACCAGCCGCATGAACGCGATCCGGTCACGATGCTGCGGGTCCATATTGGCCTGAACCTTGAAAATGAACCCGGTGACTTCCTTGTTCTCGGGCATGATCGTGCCCTGATCACTTGGTTGAGGACGCGGCGGCGGGGCGTATTTGGCAATCGCGTCGATCAGTTCGGCGACGCCAAAGTTCTTCAGCGCCGATCCGAAATAGACCGGGGTCAGATCGCCGTTCTGGTACGCCTTCAGGTCGAATGCTGGATAGCCGCCACGGGCCAGTTCAATCTCGTCGGCGATGTCGGTGGGCACATTGTCCGCCGTCGTGGCATCGCGCTTGCCCAGGAATTCGCGGCTGTCGCCTTCGGGGCGGGCGATCAGACCGGTCGCGAAATCGAGCACGCCTTTGAATTCCCCGCCCAGCCCAATCGGCCAAGCCATCGGGCAAACATCAAGCGCCAGCGCATCGGCCACTTCATCGAGCGTGGCGAAGACCGAGCGGCCCTCGCGGTCGACCTTGTTGACGAACGTGATGATCGGAACATTGCGCAAGCGGCAAACTTCAAACAGCTTGCGGGTCTGAGGCTCGATCCCTTT
>JANMHL010000151.1:0-2402 GCA_031375125.1 Novosphingobium sp.
GCCGAGGACGACGGCTGGTCCGGCGCCGCCTTTCAGTTCCCGCGCATTCAGGGCGCGGATGCTTGCGGCCGGATCGTCGCGGTGGGCGCCGGCGCCGATCAGCGGCGGGTGGGCGAACGGGTCTTGGTCGAACCCGTGTTCCGGGGCGCCGCGCCGTTCGATGTGGTCTATTTCGGCTCTGAGGTAGACGGCGGCTTTGCCGAATATGCCCGGGTTCCAGCCGTTCATGCGCACCGCATCGAAAGCAGCCTGAGCGATGCTGAATTGGCCAGTTTCCCTTGCGCCTACTCTGCTGCTGAAAACATGCTGACGCGGATTAGCCTTGCAGCGGGTGAGACGGTGTTGATCACCGGAGCATCGGGCGGGGTTGGATCAGCCGCCGTGCAACTGGCCAAGCGCCGGGGCGCCAGCGTGACCGCCATGGCCAGCCCTGACAAATTTGAAGCTCTGCGTAAATTGGGCGCCGATCAGGTCATCCCGCGCGATGCCGATCTGTTGGCGTTGAGCGGCACCCACCAGTTTGATGCCGCCGTGGATGTCGTCGGCGGGAACCAGTTTCCAGCGCTGCTGCAATGCCTGAAAAACGGCGGAAGGTATGGCGTCGCCGGCGCGATAGCGGGGCCGATTGTCGATCTCGATCTCAGGACGCTGTACCTCAAAGACTTACGCCTGATCGGCTGCACGGTTCTGGACCGCGCGGTTTTTTCCAACCTGATTGGCTATATTGAACGCGGCGAAATCCAGCCGCTGGTTGCAGCCACTTTCCCGCTGGCCGCAATTGTCGCCGCGCAGCAAGCGTTCCTGACCAAACAGCATGTCGGGAAAATCGTTCTGACGCTTTAATCCGCCGCTGCTGCCTGCCGCGCCTGCTTCAGCCAATAACCAGCCGCGAAGACCGCTGTAACCACTACGCTCGTCCACAGTTCGTCCCACAGGTCCGGCGAAAGCGCCATCAGGGCCAGCACACCAATCATTCCGGCCATCGCGGCCCAGGTGCCATATGGATGGAACCACATTCTGAGTTTGAGGGTTTCGGGGGCTTCGGCTTCGAGCTTGCCGCGCAACCGTAACTGCGCCGAGGCGATCAGCAGGTAGATGAACAGCATGATCGCACCCGACGAATTGACCAGGAAGTTGAACACCTGATCAGGGGACAGGATCGACGCAGCGAGCGCGCCATAGCTGAACAGGCTGGCGATCAGGATTGCCCTTACGGGAACGCGGCCCTTGCTCAGTTTGACGCAGGATGCAGGGGCATCGCCGTTTTGGGCCAGCCCGAACATGGCGCGGCTGGTGATGTAAATGCCGGAATTGAGGCAGGACAGCACCGCGACCAGCACGATCCCGTTCATCACCAGATCGGCCGATGGATAGCCCATCACCCGCAGCGCATGAGCGAAAGGCGAGACTCCCACCACGATTTCGTTCCACGGCACCACCGAAACGACCATCAGGATCGAAAGCACAAAGAACACGAGGATCCGAACCGAAACCGAAATGGTCATCCGCGCGATGGTCTGCGTGCCGGCTTCGGATTCGGCGGCTGCGAGGGTGGCGATCTCGGCGCCGCACAGCGAGAAGATCGTCGTCGCAACCCCGGCAAAGATCGCGGCGATCCCGGCCGGGGCAAAGCCGCCATGGCTGGTCAGATTGGCAAAGGTCGGTCCATCGGGCGAAGTGAAGCCGAACGCGTAGGCCGCTGCGATCAGAATAAAGGCAATAATCGCAACGACTTTGGTCGACGCGAACCAGAACTCGAATTCGCCAAACGAGCGCGCCGACAACAGGTTCACCGCGGTCAAGCCCGCCATCAAGGCAACACCGATCTGCCAAATTTCGAACTGGGGAAACCAGCCGTTGATGATCTTCGCGCCAGCGATCGCCTCGATCGCGATCACCACCACCCAGAAGTACCAGTAAAGCCAGCCGACCAGGAAGCCGGCCCAATTGCCCACGCCCTCGCGGGCAAAATCGGGGAAGGTTTGCACGCCCGGCAGGGCCATCGCCATTTCGGAAATCATCCGCATCACCAGCAAGACCAGCAGCCCCGCCAAGGCATAGCTGACCACAGCTGCCGGTCCGATCGCGCTGATCGCGCTCGACGATCCAACGAACAGTCCGGCCCCGATGATCCCCCCGAAGGTGATCATCGAAACATGCCGCGATTTGAGCGACCGGCTCAGCTGGTCGGCTGCGCGGTCTTCGCTCATTGATGCTGAATGACTGGCCAAGTGTTTCCCCCTTGGATTTCGTCCGGATGCCGGGAGCCCGCCCAGATATGCCGGAATTGCGCGCGCTGTTCCCTGCAAAAGCGAACGCCGCGTATCAGTAAAGACTAATTTGATATATTAGAATAAACGATAGTGAGCGGCGGTGAGGCCTTGGCAGTTGTCGTGGCGCAG
>JANMHL010000188.1:0-3129 GCA_031375125.1 Novosphingobium sp.
ATGCTGGTCGATGGCGCGACCGACCGTGTTGTGGCGCTGCACTTGATTGGGCCGGACTCAGCGGAGATCCTTCAAGCCGCAGCGATTGCGGTCAAAGCTGGGCTGACCAAGGCACAGTTCGACGATACCATGGCGCTGCACCCCAGCATGGCCGAGGAACTGGTGCTGATGCGCTAGTTTGTATTCGCGCACTTGGCCTGAAATCCGCTCATGCTGAGCTTGTCGAAGCACCATCGGGCGTACGCAACGTCTGCGTGCTCGGCGGGGCCTTCGACAGGCTCAGGCAGAGCGGAGCGGGGGAAGGATCTGATTATGACGGGTTACCGCAAAACCTTGGCCGCATCGATGATCTGCACATCTGACATCAGATCAAGATAGGCATCGTAATACGGCTTGTGCGATGCGCCGACGATATTGAGCACCCGCGCCCCGGGCCGGTTACCAAAGGTGGTCCGGATATTGGCGACCATCCGCAGATTTCGCGCTTCCCACCAGGCGACGTATTGGCGGCCGTAGAGCCCGGCACCCGGCATTTTCAGCGCCCGACCATAGTCGATCTGAATGAAGACCCGCTGCGTTTCGGGCAAGTTGAGCGTGCGGTAGAATGCCAAGTAGTCACCGGTCGCCGCCACACTTTTTTGCGCTGCGATGTAACGCAAAAACGCCGGGTTCTTGCTCTCCCCGCCTGCTTTCCAATGCGCTTCGAGCGCGGGGCCAAAGCCTTCGCCCGCTGCGCCCTGAATGCTGTCGGCGGTATGATCGTCAACCGCATAGACCCGCTCATGCCCCAGCCGAACCGCCAGAGCGACGCCGATGACGATCGTTTCATTGGAGCGTTTGGCGACCTTTTCCAGATTGTCGAACAGCGCCTGATTGATCCCGTCGCCCAACTTGCGCTCAGCGGGCGGCAGCCGCAGCCACTGAACCAGCGCCGATGGTTGATCATTCGCCGCAAGAAACTGCGCTGCCAGCTTGCGCCGATCCGCCGCGGACGGGGCTGAGGGCCAGGCCTTGAGGGTAACCTCAATCGCCGCCATCGCCTGCGGCACGGTCAGCCCGGTCGCTTTCTCCGCCTCAGCCGGGCTGAAACAGTAATCGTCATAAATACCCGGATAGCGTGCCGTGTATCGCTCAACCTGATCGCATTGTTCGCCGGTCAGGCCTTCGTGAGTGATGATATCGGGGTGAAACACTTCCAGCTTGTCGAGCAAGCTGTCGAGCTCGGTTGCGCTTGGCTTTTTGTCCCCCTGAGCCAGATGCGCGCTGCCCAAAGTCAGCACCTGCGTCAGCGGCCCGGTCTGCATCCCGCGCATCGAACGGGGATCAAAAGCCGGGGTGCCCGCCAACGAACTGCCCAGCGCATAAGCCGAAGAAGTGGCACCAACCAGTAATACAGCAGTCCAAATCGCGCGCATAAAGCCCCCTTAGACCGCGTGTTTGACCGGCCACTGACCGGTTGGCAAGCGTCAGCGAGACGGGTTGCAATCCGCAACCAATCGGCTAGCCTGCGCAGCAATTGCAAACGGGGAGAAGCGCCATGCAACTGCAAGGCAAGACTGTGCTGGTTACTGGCGGGACCGACGGGATCGGCGCGCAGCTGATCCGGCAGCTGCAGGCCAAGGGCGCGAAAGTGATCACGCAAGGCCGTAATGCTGAGCGCTGCGCGGCGACGCGGGCCGATGGGTTTGAGGTGATTGAGGCCGATTTGTCGCAGCACAGCGGGGTCGAACTTCTGCTCAAAGCAGTGAAGGGGTTCACAATTGATGCTCTGATCAACAACGCGGGAGCAATGGACGATCACGATTTCCGCGAGGCTGGCTTGCCCGACGTGGCTGCGGCCGATGCCGTGATTTTCCTCAACCTGAATGCGCCAATCCACTTGATCACGGGGATGATGGACCAGCTCAAGTCGCGCCCTGAAGCAATGATCGTCAACGTGACTTCGGGGCTGGCGATTGCGCCGATGGCTGGCGCGCCAGTTTATTGTGCAACCAAGGCAGCGCTGCGCAGTTACTCCATGGCGCTGCGGGCGCAGCTCAAAGACACCAAGGTTCACGTGCTCGAAGTCTTGCCGCCGGTGGTGGAAACCAAGATGACTGCCGGGCTGACCAGCGGCAAATTGCCCGTCGCCGAATGCGCCCGCCAGATTGTCAGCGCGATCGAGCGTGATGCTGATCAAGCCAATGTCGGCGTGGTCAAGATCATGCAGGTGCTGAACTCGATCTCGCCAGCGTTCGTGCGGGCGGTGATGCTGCGGTTTTGAAGGAGAGCGAAATGGCAGGCACAGTATTGGTCACCGGCGGCAGCGGCTATATCGCTGGCGAAACGATCCGGCAGCTGCTGGCAGGCGGCTGGACGGTCCACACCACGGTCCGCAGTCTGACCCGCGAAGGCGTGGTGCGGGCACAGCTGGGCGGAAGCCCGGATAGGCTCAAATTCTTCGCAGCAGATCTGATGAGCGATGCCGGCTGGGCCGAGGCGATGGCCGGGTGCAGCCATGTTGCCCATGTCGCTTCGCCGTTTCCGCTGGGCGTGCCCAAGGATGAGAATGACCTGATTGTTCCAGCCCGCGATGGCACCTTGCGGGCGCTGCGCTTTGCGGTGGCGGCCGGGGTCAGCCGGTTTGTCCAGACCTCATCCTCAGCCGCAATCGCCTATGGCCACCCGGCCGCGAAAACCGATTTTGACGAGCGCGATTGGACCAATCTCGATACGCCGGGGGTTGCGCCCTATGCCAAATCCAAGACTGTGGCGGAACGCGCCGCGCGCGATTGGGTGGCGGCCAATGCCCCGGAACTGGAATTCTGCTCGATCAACCCGGTCGCAGTGTTCGGGCCGGTGACCAGCGATGACCTTTCGACTTCGGTCGAGATCGTCAAGCGGATGATCGAAGGTGCGGTGCCGATGATCCCAAAGCTGGGCATCGGCGTGGTCGACGTGCGCGATGTCGCGCGGCTCCACGTCCTCGCGCTGGAGGCTCCGGCAGCGACGATCCGCGGCGAGCGGTTTATCGCCTGCGCCGGGTTCGTCTGGGCCAGCGAAGTTGCCGCAGTTCTGCGCGCGGCATTGGGCGACAAGGGCCGCAAGGTACCGACCCGCGATATGCCGGGCTGGCTCGGCGCAATCCTC
>JANMHL010000267.1:0-8393 GCA_031375125.1 Novosphingobium sp.
CGAGTTTTTCGCCACCAATCGTTCGGACGAAGGCAAAAAGCTGTTTTCGGAAATGCTCGCCACGCCCAAGGAAACCTTGTCGATGGAAATCGCGGTTTGCCTGACCAATGCCCAAAAGGCCGAGCTCGACGCCCTCAATGCGATGAAATCGCCAACAGCCAAATAGGAGCTTGGGGCCGGTGCAAATTTGGGTAGGTCTGGGCAATCCGGGTCCGCAATACACCTTTCACCGGCACAATGTCGGCTTCATGGTGGCCGATGCCATGGCCGAGATTCACGGTTTTGGACCGGTCCAGAAGAAATTCCTCGGTTGGACCCAGGAAGGCCGGATTGGCGGTGAGAAAATCCTGCTGCTTAAGCCCGCGACGTTCATGAATGAAAGCGGCCGTTCGGTCGGTGAGGCGCTGCGGTTTTACAAGCTCGGCACCGAAGCCCTGACGGTGTTCCATGACGAACTCGACCTCGCCCCGTTCAAGGTCAAGGTCAAGCAAGGCGGTGGGACCGCCGGACACAACGGGCTGCGTTCGATCGACCAGCACCTCGGCGCGGAATTCCGCCGGGTCCGGATCGGGATCGGCCATCCCGGGCACAAAGACCGCGTGACTGGCTATGTGCTGGGCAACTATGCCAAGGCCGAAATGGACCCGCTGGCCGATATGCTGGGCGGAATTTGCGCCGAAGCCGATTGGCTGGCCAAGGGCGAAGACGCTCGGTTTATGAGCGAACTGGCGCTGCGAATGGCCGAGGATTGATCGCTGATAAAGCCACTAAACTGTCGGCATATTTGACAAAATCTGCATTCGATTGGGCCTGTTAACCATTATTGTCAGCGGTATTGCAGGCTTGGCACGGCAATTGCGTACTTACTCATTAATCAATCTCGGATGAGGGGTATCCAATGTCTTTCTTTAGCAAGCTAGCGCCGATTGCGGCCTTCAGCGCCGTGGCCTTTTCGGCCAGCCCGGCACTGGCCGATGCTATCACGCTGGGCAGCGGCGATATCGGCCAGAGTTACACCCTGAACTTTGACGGTTACTCCGGCACCACCACTGTTGATGGCTTGAAATCAACTGCCACCTTCACCCTCACCGGTGTTTCGGGCAATTCATATACCTTCAACTACAGCCTGACCAACACCACCGGCAGTCCGCTGACCTCGCGGCTTTCGGGCTTTGCCTTCAACACCGATCCAACCATCACCAGCGCCAATTCAACCGGCGCATTCAGCTACAGCACGTTGAATTCGTCCTATCCCAACGGGATTGGTTCGATTGACGTCTGCTTCAAGGATGCCTCGACCGGATCTTGTGCGGGCGGCGGCAGCGGCGGCTTGGCTGCTGGTACGACCGGAACCGGCACCTTCTCGTTGAACTTCTCGCAGCCGATCTCGTCGCTGACGCTCAGTGACTTCTACGTGCGTTACCAGTCGATCACTGGCGCAGGCGGAATTTCGTCGGCCAGCGGCAGTGGCACGCTCACTGGCACATCGGGCGGAACTTCGGTTCCAGAACCGGGTATGCTGGGCCTGTTTGGCACCGCGCTGGCCGGTCTGGGCCTGGCACATCGCCGCCGCCAAACTGTCAACGCCTAACCAAGGCTTGGCTATTTCCCGGCGCGCTCGGCTTCGGCCAGGTGTGCCCGGATAGTCGAATTGCCCGGCGCCAGCTCTACCGCACGGCGGAGCAGGCGTCGGGCTTCTTCGATGTTCTTGCCCGACTTGAACCGCACCCAACCAGCAGTGTCGAGCACCGATGGATGGTTGGGCGCCTCTTTCAACGCGCGATCAGCAAAACCCAGCGCGGCATCGGCATTGCCCAGCATCAGCTGCGCATAGGCCATGTTGTTCAGCACCAACGGATTGCGGCCATCGGTGCTCTTGAGAATCCGGTCATAGGCCTCGGCGGCGCCAGCCCAATTGCCCGCCCGCATCGCCGCATCGGCATCGGCCAGATCGCGTCCGGCTGCTACGACCGCAGGCTGCTTGGCCCGCTTTTCATACAACGCCGCCGCAGGGTCACCAATCGCTTTGGCCGCCTTGGCCGCCAGTTCCAGTTCGGCGTTTCGGGCGGTGGGCTGATCGGCGATGGGCCGCAGCACTGCCAAGGCGCCCCGCGCGTCGCCGCGCGCCAGCATCGCCTCCGCCAAAAACCGCACCGCATCGCGGTTACCCGGCATGGCCCGCACGACCGGTTGCAACTGGGCAATCGCCTGCTCAAACTGACCGAGCCGAACCAGCGCCTCGCCATAGATCACGCGGATCGGGTCAAGCGGGGCCAAGCCGGTTTCAACCGGCTGAACCGCCGCACGAACCCCGGCCCAATCCTTGCGGCCAGCTGCCGCCCGCGCTTTCAAAAACACCACGGTTGGATTTTTGGGAGCAAAGGTTGCGGCACGGTCAACCACCGCCTGCATCTCATCGTTACGGCCCAAATCGCCCAGCACGGCAGCGTGGCCGGTCAGCGCGGCCAGGCTCGCCGGATAAAGCTTGCCCGCGCGGCTGTAGATTTCCAGCGCTTTGGCCAGATCGCCCCGTCGAACCGCCAGTTGCCCCAGCACCAGCAGCGTATCGATGCCATCGGGATCCGCCTTTTGCGCCCGCGCGGCCATGTCTTGTGCCTCGGTCGGGGCGCCGGTCATCAGGTGAAAGCGGGCGTAGTCGGCATAAGTCCGGGCATTTCCACCGGCGGCGATGGCGGCTTCGAAATGGGCCTGCGCCGCACGCGGGTCGTTCTTCTGTAAAGCCGCCAGCGCCCGCAACCGTTCCGCCTCTGGTCCAGCCGACTTGCCCAGCAGGTCTAGCGCGGCGTCAGGAGCACTGCGCAGCAGCGCGGCTTCGGCAGACAGTTCCGCCAGTTCGCCCGGAGTCGGCTTTCCGCCGGTAAGTTTGGCTAGCGCGGCCTGAGCCCCATCTCCGTCGCCCAGCGCCAGAAGCGTGCGGGCCAGCAGCAATTGCGCATCACGGTCGGCTGGATTGGCCAGCAGGTATCCGGACAAATGCAGTTTGGCAGCAGCATAGTCATGCGCTGCGTATTCGTTTTTGGCTTCAGCCAGACTGTTGTCAGGGCTGGTGCTACATCCGGCCAGGATCAGCAGTAACGGAAGTGCGAGGGCTTTTTTCATGGATATTTCTTGCCGAAAAACCCTGAAATTTCCGTGAAGCCGGGCTGGTAGCCGCCCGCAGAAACTTGGTTTAAGGGGCAACAGATGCAACGCATTCTGGTCATTGGGTCGCCCGGCGCGGGCAAATCGACGCTCGCTCATGCCTTGGCGAAGCGGACCGGCTTGCCATTGCATCATCTGGACCGGATCCACTGGCTGCCCGGCTGGATTGAACGCGACCGGGCCGAGGCTTTTGACCATGTGGAGCAGATACTGGCCCAGCAATGCTGGATTATCGACGGCAATTATGGCTCGACCATGCCGCAACGGATCAAGCACGCTGACACGGTAGTCTGGCTCGATTATCCGACCTGGCTGTGTCTGGGCCGCGCGCTGAAACGCTGGTGGACCTATCGCGGGCGATCACGGCCCGACATGACCGATGGCTGTCCCGAACGGCTGGACCTCGAATTCCTGCTCTACATTGCCAAGTTCAGGAGCGGCTGGAACCGGCGCAACGGGCAAATCCTGCGCGATTTTTCGGGCCAAGTTGTCCGGCTGCAAACGCCGGATGCGGCAGATCTCTGGCTGGCAGGGCACCCGGAGGAGCGGTAACGGCCGCCTGGTGCGCCGCTGGATCGCGAAGGGCTGGTAAAATTTCAGTCCGCGACCTAATGGGGCAGCGAAATTTGGATCAAGGACCATCATGGGTTTCAAATGCGGTATCGTCGGACTGCCGAATGTCGGCAAGTCCACTCTGTTCAATGCGCTGACCGAGACGCAGGCGGCGCAGGCGGCCAACTATCCGTTCTGCACGATTGAACCGAACGTCGGCAATGTCGGCGTGCCCGATCCGCGGCTGGACAAACTGGCGGCGATTGCCGGTAGCCAGAAGATCATCCCGACCCAATTGGGCTTTGTCGATATCGCGGGCCTGGTCCGCGGGGCGAGCAAGGGCGAAGGGCTGGGCAATCAGTTCCTCGGCAATATCCGCGAAGTGGACGCGATCGTCCACGTGCTGCGCTGTTTTGAGAACGACGATATCCAGCACGTCGGCAACAAGATCGACCCAGTCAGCGATGCCGAGACCGTCGAGACGGAACTGATGTTGTCCGATCTCGAAAGCCTCGAAAAGCGCGTTCCGGCTGCGCAAAAGAAGGCCGCGCAGGGCGACAAGGAAAACAAGTTGCTTGCCGCTGTGCTGGCTCCGGCGCTTGATTTGCTGCGCGAAGGCAAACCGGCCCGGCTGGCTTGGCCGAAGGACGAGGAAGAGCGCAAGGTGTTCGCCTCAGCGCAACTGCTTACCGCCAAACCGGTGCTGTATGTCTGCAATGTCGAGGAAGAAGCAGCCGCAAACGGCAACGCCTTTTCCGAAGCTGTCTTTGCCAAGGCCAAGGCCGAAGGCGCCAACGCCGTGATCGTTTCTGCGGCGATCGAGAGCGAATTGACCGGCATGGATGATGACGAGCGGATGGTGTTCCTCGAGGAAATGGGCCTCCACGAAACCGGCCTCGCCCGCGTTATCCGCTCAGGTTATGATCTGCTCCACCTGATCACCTTCTTCACCGTCGGCCCCAAGGAAGCCCGCGCCTGGACCGTCCATCAGGGCGCCAAGGCACCCGATGCGGCAGGTGAAATCCATTCCGATATGCAGCGCGGCTTCATCCGGGCCGAAACGATTGCGTTCGACGATTTCGTCGGGCTTGGCGGTGAAAACGGCGCGAAAGAAGCAGGAAAATTGCGGCAGGAAGGCAAGGAATACGTGATTGCCGATGGCGACGTGCTGCACTTCAAGTTCAACGTTTGATCGTTATGCTTCAAACGCGGCGATGATCGGGCACGGTCCGGGACCGCCCTTGGCGCATTCGTTGGCCAGTTCGTCAAGCCATCCGCGTGCCGCCTTCAACTCAGCAATCTGCCGGTCGAGGTTTTCGATTCGGGCGCGGGCAATCGTGCGCACTTCGGTGCGGACGCGATCAGGTGCCAGCAGATCGGCAATCTCCGCCAGCGTGAAGCCGGCCCGCTGTGCTGACCTGACAAAGCGCAGGCGTCGCAAGTCAACTTCGCCATAATGTCGCTGACCGCCGCCGCGCAATTGCCCCGGACGCGGATCGAACAGCAATCCGCGGCGTTGATAGAACCGTACGGTTTCCACTCCAACGGCGGCCCCGCGGGCCAGTTCGGATATTGTCATTGTCATCGCTTGACTCCGTACCATGGTACACAAGCTATAAGCCGATTCGCTATGACACAACAAACTTCACCCGCCCGCACCGCAATCCTTCACCGCATGGTGATGGACAAGCACATCTGCCCTTATGGCCTGAAGGCTTTGCATTTGCTCAAACGCAAAGGCTTTGAGGTCGAGGATCGCTGGTTGACCACGCGTGAGGAGACCGACGCGTTCAAGACCGCACACGGCGTCCAAACTACGCCGCAGACCTTCATCGATGGCGTCCGGATCGGTGGTTATGACGATCTGTTGCGCCATTTCGGGCGGCAAATGCCTGATCCCGATTCGGTGAGCTACGTTCCGGTGCTGGCGGTGTTTTCCGCCGCCGGTGCGCTCGCGCTGGCCGTCAGCATGGCCGCGTTGGGCACCCCGCTGACAATCCGCGCAGGTGAATGGTTCATCAGTTTCGCGATGGTCATTTTGGCCATGCTCAAACTGCAGGATCTGGATCGGTTCGCTACGATGTTCCTAGGGTACGATTTGCTGGCGCGGCGCTGGGTGCCATATGCTTCGCTTTACCCGTTTCTCGAGTTCGGTGCCGGCACCCTTATGGCCGCGCGCGCCTTCGACTGGTTGTCAATTCCGATTGCGTTGTTCATCGGATCGATCGGCGCTGCTTCTGTGTTTTATGCCGTCTATGTGCAGCGCCGAGACATCAAGTGCGCCTGCGTCGGCGGTAGCAGCCGGGTGCCGCTCGGGTTTGTCTCGCTAAGCGAAAACATTGCCATGGTCGCGATGGCATTGTGGATGCTGGCACGGCCGATGTGACCCAAGAGACCGCTGGAAATCTAACTCATTTAGCCCGAAGAAAGACGCCATGAAACTTGCATATCTTCTGCTGCTGAGCAGCTCCGTGATGGCCAGCCCTGCTATCGCTCAGGACCATTCCGGTCATAGCGGTCACGAACAGCCGCCAGCCCCTCCTCCGGCGGCAACGCCCGCCACGCCGCCCGCTGAGGCGCCGATGGACCATTCCAAAATGGACCATTCCGGCCATCAAGGTCATCCTACCGGCGAACAGCCCGAGGCGGTTCCCGCTGAGATCCAAATCGATCCTCATGCCGGTCACGATATGGCCTCCACAGGGTCACAGGACCTCGACTATGCTGAAGGCTCCGGCACCGCTCGCCTCCCCGGCGCTGAAGGCGGAATGCACGGCCTGCACATCATGTCGGACGACTGGATGTTGATGGCCCACGGCACCGTCTCGCTGCAATATACTGATCACAAGGGTCCGCGCGGGGATGATGCCACCTATGTCACTTCGATGGCGATGGTCACTGCCCAGCGCGACACCGACTGGGGCCGGATCCAGTTCAAATCGATGCTCAGCCTTGAGCCGCTGATGGCCCCGCCGGGCTATCCCAACCTGTTCGCGACGGGTGAGACGGCCTATGGCCTGCCGATCATCGACCGCCAGCATCCGCACGATCTGTTCATGGAACTGGCCGCGCGGGTTGATATCAACGCCGGATCAGGCAGCCTGTTCCTCTATGGCGGGCCGGTCGGCGAACCGGCGATTGGCCCCAGCGCGTTCATGCATCGCGGCTCGGCCAAGTTTAACCCGGAACCACCGATCACGCACCACTGGTTCGATTCCACCCACATCACTTACGGTGTGATCACAGCCGGTTATGCAGCGCCGAAATGGCAGCTTGAGGCCAGCGCCTTTCGCGGGCGTGAGCCGGACGAAGACCGCTGGGATATCGAAACGCCCAAGCTGGACTCATGGTCGGTCCGCGCAACCTTCAACCCCTCGCCGCGTTGGTCGGTGCAGGCCAGCTATGGCCAGATCAAAGAGCCCGAACCGATCCACCCCGGCGAGGACGAGCAGCGCTTCACCGCTTCGGCCCATTACGGCGACGGCAAACTATCGGCGATGGGGGCGTTTTCCGCGAAAAAGCGCCACCACGGCGATACCTCGACCGCGTGGCTGGGCGAAGTGAACTGGGATCTGGACCGGCACAACAGTCTGTTTGGCCGGGCCGAGAATGTCAGCAACGACGAACTGTTCCCAAACCCGATCGATCCGCTCCACGATACCGCGTTCCGCGTTTCCAAATTTCAGGCCGGTTATGCGCGGCGGATTCCAGTCGGCCCGTTCGAACTGGCGCTGGGCGGATCGCTGTCAGCCTATGCCAAACCGGCGGCGCTTGATGCGGCCTATGGCAACAGCCCATGGGGCTATACCGTGTTCGCAAAAATCAGCTTGGGGCATTAAACAATGAGTGATGGGCTGGTCTATTTTGAAGACCTCGAACTGGGCGTAAAAGTGGCCTTTGGGCGCTATGAAGTCACCCGCGAGGAAGTGATCGAGTTTGCGCGCAAGTACGATCCCCAGCCCTTTCACTTGTCCGACGAAGCCGCAGCGCAAACCCATTTCGGGCGAATTTCGGCCAGTGGCTGGCACACCTGCGCGATGGTGATGCGGATGCTGGTGGACAACATTACCGAGCGCAAGCAGGCCGGGTTGGGATCGCCGGGGCTGGACGAATTGCGCTGGCGAAAGCCGGTCTATCCGGGCGACGTGCTGCGGGTGGAGAGTGAAATCCTCAGCAAAAAACTCAGTCAGTCGCGGCCCGAAATGGGCAGTTTTCAATCATCCGTGCAGGTGTTCAATCAGGACGATGTGGTGGTCTGCACGATGAAATCGATCGGATTGATCCGGGTGCGGGGCAACTAGGGCCGACAAGTCTGAGTCAGATTTTCGGCAAACACTTCCCGATCATAGGCATCGCGCACCACCAGGCGGACTAGCTGGCGCGAGGCGGCCGAATCATTCGGCGCGGCGCTGGATTCGTCCGGCAAGACCCGCAGTGTGATCTCCTGACCGGTATAGTGGGTCCAGGTCCGCACTGGGCCGGGCTCACTACCACTATCGGCGGCCAGCTTGATCAGTTCGCCTCTGACCTTGATCCAGCCAAAGCTGCCCATCGTCACAAGCACAGGATCGGTCTGTTGGGCGCCGCCATTGCCATAGGCGCAGCGGCCACCGGCACCATCCATCCGGGCTTGATCTGCAGACGCTAATAATTGCAGCACCACCGCTTTGGTCGTCGGC
>JANMHL010000283.1:0-11609 GCA_031375125.1 Novosphingobium sp.
CGCTGCGCACGGCCGCCGCAATCGCCGCCAGCCGGGCCGGATCGCCCTTGGCCGCTTCAACCGCAGCGTCGATTTTCAGCGCTTCGGGGGTCATCCCGCTAGCCAGCCCGATATAGGCCGAAACCAGCGCTCCGGCCCAGCTTTTTGAGGTGGCTGAGCCTTCGGCGCTATGGTTATTGCGCAGCCACGGGGTGCCATAGACCCAGTACTGATACTGCCGCCGCTGCACTTCAACATGGTTGGATTGGACCGCGTGGCTCAACCCGGCAACGATCACCAGCGCCCAGGCCTGCCAGCCCGCGATGATCCCGGCCGATCCAGCCAGATAGACTGCCAGCACGATATAGAGCACCGCGTGGCTGAGGTAGTCGCACAGCCCGTCAACCATTTCGCCGATCGGGCTGCTGCGCCCGGTCATCCGGGCCAGATCGCCATCGGCGCCATCGACCACGTGCCAGGTCATATGCAGCGCCATGCCCAGCGCGGCTGAGATCGGCCAGACCAACTGGGTATAGGCCAAGGCCGCTGCAACGACGAATCCGGCGCCCAGCACCGAGACCATATTGGGGGTCAGTGGAGTCGCGGAAAGCCCCCGGGCGAGCTGCCAGGCCAGTGGATGGTAGAGATAATGGTTGAGCGGGTCCTGCAATTCGCGCGGCCTGATCGGGCGTGCGATTGCCCCATTGTTACCCTGATCCTGCCCCGTCACTCAGCCAACTCCCTTACGAATCCACGCTAATCGTGGGGATAAGGCCCCAGCGGCGAAGCGCAACCGTGCGGCGCAGGCTGCAAACAGAATTGTCATAAGGCGTTTCGCCTAGACTCATTCGGCTTGACGCGGGCCAATTGGCTTGCTTTTGGCACCCAAATTTTTCAATGACGGGCGTTTCGCGGCCCGGACTGTGTCGCACGGAAGGGATACCACTAGAATGAAGCCTATCAAGGTCGCCATGATCGGCGTCGGTAACTGCGCAAGTTCGCTCGTCCAGGGCGTCTCCTATTACCGCCAGAATAATTCCTCGCAGGGCCTGATCCACGACAAGATCGGTGGCTATGGCGCGAGCGATGTCGACTTCGTGCTGGGCATTGATGTCGATGCGCGCAAGGTTGGCAAGGACATTTCCGAAGCTATCTTTGCTGCGCCCAACAACACCAAGGTGTTTCAGCAGGACGTGGCGCCAACTGGCGCCAAGGTCATCATGGGTCTGGTTTCAGATGGCGTTGCTGGTCACATGACCACCGTCGGCGAAAAGGGCTTCATCGTTTCGGACGAAACCGAAGCAACCCGCGAATCGATCGTCAAGGCGATCAAGGATTCGGGCGCCGAAGTGCTGGTCAACTTCCTGCCGGTCGGATCGCAGCTGGCGACCGAATTCTATATGGAATGCGCGCTCGAAGCAGGCGTCGGTGTGGTCAACTGTATGCCGGTGTTCATCGCCAGCCGCCCCGAATGGGAAAAGCGCTTCCGCGACGCAAACCTGCCGATCGTTGGTGACGATATCAAGGCCCAGGTCGGTGCGACCATCGTCCACCGCGTCCTGTCGAGCCTGTTTGCGGCGCGCGGCGTCACAGTTGAGCGGACTTACCAGCTCAACACCGGCGGCAACACCGATTTCATGAATATGCTCGACCGTGAGCGGCTCGGCTCCAAAAAGGAATCGAAGACCGAAGCCGTTCAGGCGATGCTGGCCCATCGGCTGGCCGATGAAAACATCCACATCGGTCCGTCGGACTATGTGCCATGGCAGAAGGACAACAAGCTGTGCTTCCTGCGCCTTGAAGGGCTGCAGTGGGGCAATGTCCCGATGGAACTGGAACTGCGCCTGTCGGTTGAAGACAGCCCGAACTCAGCGGCTTGCGTGATGGACGCCATCCGCTGCGCCAAGGTTGCGCTGGAACGCGGTGAAGGCGGGGCCCTGATCGGTCCGTCGGCCTATTTCTGCAAGCATCCGCCGCAGCAGTTCAACGATGATCTGGCCGCGCAGATGGTGAACGAATACGTCGCCGATGCGCCGCTTGCTGCTGAATAAGCGCGGGCGAAACAAACTTTTGGAGCGGCGCCGGGTAACCGGCGCCGTTTCCATTTGAGGGACCAATAATGGACGCTCTGATCATCGCCGCCGGGTTCGGTAGCCGCCTGCGCGATATTTCGGATTCGAAGCCGATGACCCCGATTGCCGGGGTGCCGCTGCTCGAACTGGGCGTGCGGCAGGCCAAGGCGGCTGGCGCACAGCGCGTGGTCGTGGTGACCGGGCATGAGGCGGAGCGGCTCGAAACGGCACTGCCGGCGCTGTCAGACCGTGCCGGGATTCCGGTGGTGGCGCAGCGGGTGGATGATTGGTCCAAGCCGAACGGCTGGTCGGTGATTGCCGGGGCCGACGTGATCGGCGGCAACTATCTGCTGATGATGAGCGACCATATCTTCTCCGGTTCGATCCTGACCCGGCTGGCGCAGCAGCATGGCGCTGACCGCGGCGTGACGCTGGCGGTCGATTTCCGCTGCGATGATCCGCTGATTGATCCCGACGATGCAACCTGGGTCAAGCTGGACGGCGCAGGGTTTATCGAGGCGATCGGCAAGACCATTGCGCCCTATGATGCGGTCGATTGCGGGGCATTCCTGTGCACGCCAGAACTGGCCACTGCAATCCGCGCCGCGATTGCCGAGGGCAAGGCCGGGAGTCTGTCCGAAGGGATGCAGAAACTGGCCGATGCGGGCCGCGCGGCGACGATGGATATCGGCGCGGCCTGGTGGCTTGATGTCGATGATCCGCGCGCGTTCGATCTGGCCGAGGCGCAGGCCCCGCTGGAACTGCCCGAAATCTATCGCCAGAAAGACTAAGGATACCGCATCCGGATCCGGGTCTGAACCCCCGGCGCGCCAACGGTCATCCGCACTGATTCAAGACTCGGCGCGCTGAACTGGATTTTCGGATTTCCGGAAAAGCCAAAGCCTTCCTTGGGAATGCCGATTGCGTTGCGGTCCAGCTTACCATTGGAATTGGCATCGTGGTACAGCGCGAGGGCGTAAGCTCCCGGCTGGGGCACAAAAATGCAGGCGTGGGTAGTGCCCGCCCGGGCTGGAACCTTGGCAACATAGAGCGAGCCCATCGGCTTAAGAAACCGGGCCTTGTCATCAGGGTACAGCGTCAAAATCATCATCCCGCCCGAACCGCGGACCTGTTCGGCCGTCACGGTAAGCCAGGTTTCACTGGCCGGGCCAACGCAACCTGCTGGAGCGCCGCTGCGTGCCCCGGCAATACCCGCTGGAACGAGAGCCAATCCGGCCGCGGCAATGGCGGCAATTCCATAGCTATGTTTCATGACGGACTCCTTCAGGCGGCTTACGTGCTGAGCCCGAACGAACACAGCGGCCCCGTTCAAGCTGAATGGTATAATCAGCCAGCGCCGGTAATGATCCATGATGCCCGATCACCACCACCGCCATCCGCGCTTTCAGCCTTAGCAATGCTGCGGCGATCTGGGCTTCGTTTTCGGCATCGAGCGCGCTGGTCGCCTCGTCAAGGATCAGCAGCGCCGGATCGCGCAGCAGCGCCCGCGCCAGCATCAGCCGCTGACGTTCCCCGCCTGACAGCGTCCGCCCGCCATCGCCGAGCAGCGTATCGAGGCCCACGGGCAGCTTCAGCACAAAGCCGGCCGAGGCGGCTTGCAGCGCGGCGAGGAGCTGCGCGTCGCTGGCCTCAGGTGCGGCCCAGCGGAGATTGTCACGCAGACTGGCCGAGAGCAGCACCGGGTCCTGCTGAACATAGGCCACCCGGCCCCGCCAGGCCCGGCGCAGCGGTCCTTCGAGCAGTACCCCGTCGATCAGCACTTTGCCGCTATCGGGGGAGAGCAGCCCGCCGATCAGATCGGCCAAGGTGCTTTTGCCCGCGCCCGATGGCCCGGTGATCGCGGTAATTCCGCGCGCCGGAATAATCGCCGAAACCTGCAGCAACGCGGGTTGATCGGCACCCTCAAACGCGATGCTGACCTGTTCGAGCCGCAGCGCGGCGCCCAGCGTCGGCGCGGCTATGCCGGGATCGGCGGGTTCGCGCGCGGCTTCGGCCCGATCAATCAGCGCAAGGGTTCCGGTAATTGGTGCGCGGGCATAGGCCCAGCCCTGCCAGGCCTCCTGCAAGGCGCCTAGCAACGGCAAGGCCCGGGCGAACAGCGCCACCAGCGGCAGGATAGTGGCCGGTCCGGCTTGCCAGCGGGTCAAAGCCAGCCAGCTTAGCAGCGCCAGCAAAAGCGCTGCCCCGCCATGGAGCAGCACCCGGCCGAGTGCGACATCGCGGATGAAGGCATATTGCGCAGCGCGCATATCCGCCAAAGCCCCAGCAATTTCACCCTCCATCGCGGCTTCTCGGCCCAGGCTCTTGATCAACCGCAGCGCGCCCAGCCCTTCGCTGAACCGACGCATGACCAACCCATAGCTGCGGCTCAGCTCTTCGCCGAGCGCCTGTGCGCGGGTCCGCAGGCGGCGTTGCAGCAGCAGCGCAGCTAACCCGCCGAGCGCTGCAATCGCGGCTGTGAGCGGTGAAATCGCCAGCGCGGCGAGCGCAATCGCGATCAGTGTCACCGCTTGGGTCAGCGCACCTAGCAGCTGGTTCACCCCCATCCCGATCCGGTCAATCTCGCCCACCAGCACGGCGGTGCTGTCGGTCCGGCTGAGCGGTGCCAGCACCCGCCAGTCGCAATGCAGCAGGGCCGACCAGGCGCGGCGGCGCAGGCCATCGACTAGCGCCACTTCAAACCGCAGTTGCGCCAGATTGCGTGCACCGGACAGGACCGCGCGCAGCACCACCAGCACCACAAACATCGCCAGCAGTGGTGCCAGCTGGCGCGGCAAGCTAGCGGCAAGCCAGCCGGGCAGGCTGCCTTGATCGCCCGCGCCCAACACGCCGAGCATTGGCACCAGCAGGACCAATCCCAGCCCCTCGGTCAGCGCTGCTGCCGCCATTAGCGCCGCCAGCACGCCGGCCCGGCGCCAGCCGGAACGGGTGACCGCGCTCCACAAGGTCAGTTCAGGTTGGGCCATCACGGCCTATCTAGCAGCATTGCGGCCGGTCATGAACTGGACATAGCGGATCATCGTCAGCGCGCGCGGGAGGGTATAGGCACAGGGGAAATAGACCGCGTCATCAAGGGTCGATTGCGCGGGCCAGGTGTCCAGCGTGTGCTCCAACTGGTCAAAATCGAGGAACGCCAGATCCGGATCTTCGCGGGCGGCGCGGATGGCGTCGCGCATTTCGGGAACGCGCGGGGTCAACAGCGCGTGCCAATCGCTGTACTGGGTGCCAACCAACCGGCTCAACCGCTGTTCTTCGGGCATGATCCCGCGCGCCAGCTGCCGCGCCAGCCAGCGGATCTGGCCATCGCGCAGGAACATTTCCGTCGGGAGCGAGAGGCAGAATTCCAGTAGCGGGCGGTAAGCCGGCACATCGCGCAGCCGCACCTCGTAAATTTGCTCCATCGCCTGCAGCCAGTCAGAACTTTCGATGTCACCGCGGGCCATGCTGTCGGTCAGGCTCTCGTGGCGATAGCCATACTGATCGCGTTCATAGCTGACCCCGGCCTTGCGGGCGCGTTCGATCACCGCGTGATCGGTCAGCGCGGCCTCGGTCACACCAGCTATGTCGAGGTTTTGCGGTGCAGTATCCTCGCCCCGGAACGCTTTCCAGCGCCTCCACAGGCCATAGGGCAACGAAGGGATCAGCGCCCGGCTGAGCAGTTTGCGCAGCATCGAGCGCTGACCAAAGGTATCGGCCCGCAACGCCTGCACCAGCCGCGCCCATTTGCCCCGGCGCAGAAATTCGCCGTAAGCCCAATCGCCCAGCGCGCTGAAGGTCACTTCGCCCATCTCGCTGGTCAACACCCGGTCACAGCCCTGCCGGGCGGCCAGATCGAACAGCCCGTGGTAGCGGAAATTGACCGAGGTGCAGGCCTGTCCGGTGCCCATCGCCAGCAGCATTTGATCGAGCTTGTGATCAAACTGCACCCCGGCATTGTCGGTGAACTGCGGATCGAGCCGGGGGTGCTGCGCCGCAAATTGCAGCACGGCGTCGCGCTCGTTAAGGTTGCGGTAGGGCAGCGGGGTCTGGTCATAGCCCGGCGAGGGGATGAACGTCAGTGTGGTGAGCTGATGTCCTGGCGGCAAGACCCGCAGCATTCGCGCCGCGACATTGGTTGTGTCGAGCCCGCCGGTCAACGTTGAGGCTGGCCGGTTGGCGCCCGCCGCCGCAACCCGGCAGGCTTCTTGCAGCAGCCGGTCAGCCTCGGCCACCAGCGCAGCCGGATCACCCTTGCGCCAGCCCAGCTTGAGCGTGAGCGGATCGTAATAGCGCACTGTGCGGCGGCTGCCGGGGGCCAGATGCACCACCTGACCCAGCCCGACCCGCCATGACCCTTCCAGAAAGCCGTCTTCCTCGGTCGGGTTGAAATAGAGCGCATCGATCAGCTTGCGGTGGTTGAGGCGGCGCTCGAGTCCCATGACTTCAAGGCAGCGCGGGACCGAAGCGGCGCCCATGCTGCCAGCGGTGTGAAAATAGTGCAGCGGCGGAGCCCGCAATGCCGCGCGCGACAGCCGGGCCGTGCCGTGCTTTGGATCAAAGACGATCGCGCAATAATGCCCTTCGGCATGATTGTCCGCCTGGTCGCCCCAGCGTTCCACAGCGGCACCGTAAACTGCGGCGGGATCGCTGGCTGCAAGGCCCATTTCGGCGGCAAGTTCAGCACAATTGTCCAGCCAACCGTGCAACAGGACGGTCAGGCCAGAGGCGCTGAGCGCGGGTTCCCACGCGGGCCAGCGGTTCCTGCTGCGCTGCTGGCGCGGCGGCAGCAACTCAACCGCGGGCAAGCTGACAAAGGCCGCACCGGCGCGGACCGCAGTGCGCGCCGACAAGCCCACAACCAAGCCTAGACTGGCGGCCAAGCGAGCGATCAGGCCGTGGTCGGCGCTCTCGCGTCCAGCAAAAAAGGCCAACATATCAGGTTAGAGCTACGCAGTTTGCGCTGCGAGCACCGAATCGAACCTGCTCAGGAAGGCGCGGCGTTCTTGCCGTTGTTTGGGCCATCGTTGTTGATGGCCTGGCTGCCAGCAACGTCCTTCAACGTACCAAGCTTGACGAGCTCGGGCTTGGTCCAGCGCGCGTCGGTTTGGGCGATCTTGCTCACAGGTGTATTCTCCAAATTGATCCAGATGACGGATTTGTCAGCTTTATCTCTGATTTTCGCGGCAATAGCAAGTGCAGCATTGTGGTTTAAGGCAAGCTGAACAGCGGCATCCAAGGCCCCGGCAAATCGCCCAGAACAATCGCGCTATCGACTTCGATCCAGGCGTGGAGATCATCAGCACCGGTCCGCGCAGCATCCGGGCGGGCGGCGATGATCAGGTGGTGGGCAATCCGGCGGCGGCGCAACATCCGGCTGAGCGCCAATGCTTGCGGCAGGCATTTGGCGGTAAACGGCAGGCGCCCGGCGCCGCGCCGGACGTGCGCGGCCAGCTGCCGGGCCTCAACCAGCGCCGCAGGCGTGACTGGTCCAGTCAGCCCGAACCGCCCACGCCAACGTTCGAGCGGTACCAACGCCACCACCCCGCGCGCCGCGATCAGCCGGGCCATCGCCTCCAGCGTGCGCCCGCGCAGGCGCCAGCGATCAGGCCCCGTCAAGGAACCCGGCCGCGCCAAGTTGCGCCAGAAACGCGTCAAGATCGGGCGCGATTTCGGCCGGGTCAGCCTGATAGACCTGCACCAGTTGCGCCAGCAGCGCAGCGCGGTCGCGCGTGCCGTCGATCAACGGCCAGATCGCAGCGGCACTGCCGGTCAGCGAAAAGAACGTTCCGTCCTTCAGGTTGAGCAGCGCCACTTCATCATCAATCGCGGTTTCCGAAAAGGCCGCTGTGCGTTTGGTGAGGGGCTTGGTCATGGCTGGGGTTCCTGTTTGATCTGCTGCGCCACCGCTGCGGTGACTTCGGCGAAATGGGCGGGCCCAAACGGGCGGGTCAGCCGCTGCATCGCGATCTGCCCGGCAATGGCAGCCGAACGCGCGAACTGCTTGGCCAACCCATCGCTTTGGGCCCAGGCATAAAGTTCTGCAGTGTAATGATCATCGTTCAGCCTGGCCAGCCGCTGCGCGCCCGAAATTGGCTTAAATTCAAGCGCTTCGCCCTGCTCAATAAAAGTCAGCCGGGCCAGCGGCAAGACCGCGCTCAGGATCCCGCCAGCCGGCTCAGCATAGAATTTCTCAACCAGCGGCGCGACTTTCTCTTGCCCCGCCGCCCCGGTCAAGGCCAGCGCCTGCCCGCTCAATTTGAGCCGCTTGTGGCCGGGCAGGCACAGCACATTCGCGGGATCCGACACGTCGAGCACCAGCGTATCGTCGCAAAACAGCGGTAAGCCGTGCTGGCCAAGCGCGGCGACCAGCGTTGATTTGCCCGCCCCGCTGGGTCCGGAAAAGGCATAAACCCGCCCCTGCCAGGCCACTGCTGAGGCATGGAACGGCAGGAACCCGTTGATCGCAGCAATCGCGGCATAGACACTGCCGTTCAGCCACAGGCTTTCTTCAGCCGGATCGGCGCCCGGGTCGCGCTCGACCAACACCCCTTCGCCCTTGCGGTAGAAATAGCCATAGCCGCTGCGGGTCCGCAGCAGAAAGCAATCGTCCGCCAGCAGCAGCGATCCCGGCGGCAGATCGTGCCCGCCCAACGCGCGCGGAACCGGGCCGTAATGCACCACCGCCTCGGCTGTGAGCAGCGCCGGGCCGGGGTGGAAAGGGGCGACGTGGTCCATCGCGGCCGCCATGCCCGCGCCCGCCGCGCCGGTCAATTGCGCCAGAGCGGGGCAAACGCGGGTCAACTGCCCGAGATACAGTGTGGAAAAGCCCTTGCCGCGCGCTTGTTCCCCCCAGATGTGGTGGGTAAGCGCCAATCAAGGAGCTTCGCAACCGCTCATGCCTGCGCCGCTGATTTCACCCTCGATCCTGTCTGCCGACTTTGCCCGGCTAGGCGAAGAAGTGCGCGCGATTGACGCCGCCGGGGCTGACTGGATCCATGTCGATGTGATGGATGGGCATTTCGTGCCGAATATCACGATCGGCCCGATGGTGGTCAAAGCCTTGCGCAGCCACACCGCCAAGCCGTTTGACGTCCATCTGATGATCAGCCCGGTTGATGCCTACCTGCAGGCCTTTGCCGATGCCGGGGCCGATATCATCACGTTCCATCCCGAAGCCGGGCCACACGCCCACCGCACCGTGCAAGCGATCAAGGCGCTGGGGAAGAAGGCGGGCCTGTCGCTCAATCCCGGCACTCCGGCCAAGATGCTCGATTACCTGTACGAGGAGATCGACCTGGTGCTGGTGATGAGCGTCAACCCCGGGTTCGGCGGGCAGAGCTTTATCACCAGCCAGCTGCGCAAGATCGAAGCGATCCGCAAATCAATCGACAAAACCGGGCGCGATATCCGGCTCGAAGTCGATGGCGGGGTCGACGTGGTGACCGCGCGGCAATGCGTTGACGCCGGAGCCGATGTACTGGTCGCCGGGTCAGCCACTTTCAAAGGCGGACCCGATCATTATGCTGCCAACATCGCCGCGTTGAAGGGGATCGGATGAGCCATGGTCGATGCGCTGCTCTCCGCCCGCACCGCGCCGCCGGGCGAAGCTGTCGGCGGCGGACCGGCCTTTGCGCTGGGCCAGTCGGATGAGGGCGGACTGGTGAACGATACCCCAGCCCAAACCCCGCCCGCTGGCGGTGAACTGGTTGAGCCGGGCCGCGCTTTGGCACTGGCCGATTTTGCCCCGCCAGCAGTGGGGCCGGGTGAGCGCTTGCTCCGCCTCGCCTATCGCATCGGCATTCCCACCAGCACCTTGGCCGCGCCGTTCCGCAAACCGTCCAAGCCGCGCCTGCTGGCCACGGTGACGGGCCCGCTGCCCGGCAGCAAAGTGGCCGGAACCGCGTTGCGGGCCGGGCATTTCCTGGTCCACGGGGTCAAATCCCCGATTGCCCAGATCGACTTTGCCGGGGCCGCCCGGTTGGCCCCGCCGCTGGAACGGATGGTTCATTCGTTCGGCTGGTTGGCCGATCTGGAAGCCAGCGCCCCGCGCGAAACCGTGGTGCCAGTGGCCGAACGGATCATGGCGCAATGGCTTGGCGCCAATCCCAAACCGCCCAGCCGCCCCGGCAAGGGCCCGGCCTGGAGCCTGGCCAATGCCGGTTCGCGCGAGCTGAACTGGCTGGTCCACGCCCCGCTGATCCTGTCGGGCGGCGACAAGGCGTTGCGCGCCAAAGTGCTGGCTGCGCTGAATGATACCGCCCGCTGGCTCGACAAGAATGTCGGGCGGGGCGAGGATTTGCTGGCGCAGGTTGCGGGCTGGTGCGGAATTGTCGCCGCCGGGCTGCTGCTGCCTGATGGCAAGCCGCGGCGGCTGTTTGGTGAAGCCGGGTTGATTCGCGCCTTGGGCGAACTGGTTGGCGATGATGGCGGCGTGCTGGCGCGCAGTCCGCTGGCACAGATCGAGGCTATCACTCTACTGGTCAAGCTGCGGGCCTGCTATCAGGCGGTTCGCCGCGATCCACCGCAAGCGCTGGAAACGATGATGGGCCTGCTGGTCCCACCGCTGCTGGCACTGACCCACGGCGATGGCTCGCTGGGATCGTGGCAGGGATCGTGGGCAATGGATGCCGGTGAATTGTCGGCCTTGATCGCCGCCACCGGGGTGCGGACCCGGCCACTGCGCGATGTCCGCCAATGGGGCTATCAGCGGGTGGTCGCGCAAAAGGGCATTCTGCAATTCGACGCCGCGCCGCCGCCGCTGGCCAAGCACGCCCGGACCGGCTGCGCTTCTACGCTGGCGTTTGAATTCAGCCATGCCGCTCAGCGGATTGTGGTCAATTGCGGTGGATCGGGCTGTGTCGGCGGACTGATGCCGGTCCGGCTGGAACAGGGCCTGCGCGCTTCGGCGGCGCATTCCACGCTGGTGCTCGATGATGCCAATTCCACCGCCGTGCTGATGGGCGGCAAGATCGGTAGCGGGGTTTCCGAAGTCGAAGTCGATCGCCGGACACTGGTTGGCGACAAAAGCGGCGGGGCGACCCGGTTGGAGGCCAGCCACAACGGCTATGGCAGCCGTTATGGCTTGACCCACCGGCGGATCCTGATCCTGCGCGATGATGGCACCGAACTGCGCGGCGAAGACCTGTTGGTGCCCGCTGGCGGCAAAGGCAAGAACGGCAAAGTTGGCTTTGCAATTCGGTTCCATCTGGGCAGCGGGATCGAAGTTGGGCTGAGCGAGGACGGCCAGGGCGCAGGCCTCGCCTTGGCCGATGGCAGCTATTGGCAGTTCCGGGTCGGCGGCGAAGGACAGCTGTCGATCGAGGAAAGCATCTGGGCCGATGGGCAGGGCCGCCCGCAGCCGATCCAGCAACTGGTGATCCTGGGGCTGGTCTCACGCGGCGGGGGCAACTTTGCCTGGCTGCTGAAAAAAATGGGTTAGAATTCATCTCACCCTTCGTCATTGCGAGCGCAGCGACGCAATCCAGAGCGCCAGTGCTCTGACGCTCTGGATTGCTTCGTCGCTTTGCTCCTCGCAATGACGAAGCCGGGTTATCGGAG
>JANMHL010000312.1:0-5799 GCA_031375125.1 Novosphingobium sp.
GATATAGACGAACCGGCGGTCAACCTCGCGCTGAGCAGGACGGTCGCGCAGCACACCCATCGCTTCGGCAAAAGGCGCATTGACCAGCACCGATCCATCGATCAGCGCCACCGCATCGGCATCGCCGCGGTGGCTGTGTTCGGGCATAATCCGCTCAATGAAGGCCGTTCGGCTGTGCCAGGGATCGCCCTGTTCGCAGGCCAAGGCGTCAATCTCAGCCAATTGCAGCGGCGGAAAGGCACCGGGAAAGCTGGCCGTCGCGCGCGCCGCCATGACCAGCTCAATCGGCGCCGCCAAAGCTTCGCCGGGGCCGTCCGGGGTAGGCGCGCGGAATCCGATTGAGAGGCGGTGCTCGCTCTCCTCGATCACTTCGGGGCTGTGCAGCCGCAGCACTTCGGCGTGGCCCTTGAAATCGGTCGCGGTAACGAACAGGTCAAGTGGGTGACCGGCCGGCAGCAACGGCGCGTCGGCGCCGCCCGCCTTCATTGCCGCCAAAGCCTCACCCAGCAGCCGCGAAAAGCCGAGCCCGCCAAATGGCGGTTCAAACCAGCGCGAACGGATCAGCCGCGACAGTTTAGCGCGCACCTCATGCCGGGTTTCGGGGGCGACGCTGGCCGAGATCATGTTGCCGGGACGCTTGAGCAGCCAATAGACGATCGGCATCGCCCAGAACTTGGCCATGCGCGATCCGGGGCGGGCATCGGGATCGAGCAGAACATCTACGTCGGCCCGCTCCAGCCATAGCGCAGTCAGTGGCTCAAGGCTTTGCCCCGAATGGATCGCCTGGGCCAGAAACACCCCATTGATCCCGCCCGCGCTGGCACCCGCGATAATATCGGGCAGCACCCGCAGCCGCAGTTTGAAATGTCGCTCAATCCGTTCGAGCAGTTTGCGGTAAACCTGCTCGGTCCCGCCCTCTACCGGCGCGCCGCCATGATACGCGCGGCTGGCGCGGGCCAGCTTCCACAGCTCTTTGGTGACCCCGTGCATATAGACCGCCAGGCTGACCCCGCCGTAGCAAACCAGAGCAATGCGGAGTTCCTTTTGGCGCATGGTGCTGGGATAGTGGCAGAACAAGGTTATTGCCAGCTTGCCGATGGCGCTCCGAGCAAATACTTGCGTTCCGCTTTCGTTCTGTTTATCGAACGGAGCATGGCCAAACCCAAACGCCGATATATCTGCCAATCCTGCGGCGGTGTCAGCTTTCGCTGGCAGGGGCAATGTCCCGATTGCGGGGAGTGGAACACACTGGCCGAGGAGGCCCCGGCGACGGTGTTTTCGGCCAAGCATGATCTGTCGAGCGGCGGACGCGCGATTGCGTTTGAGGCGCTCGATGCCCCCGGGCAGGTACTGAAACGGCGCACGACCGGTCTGGCTGAATTCGACAGGGCGCTTGGCGGCGGGATGGTGCCAGGGTCGGCAGTGCTGATGGGCGGCGATCCGGGGATCGGCAAATCGACCTTGTTGTTGCAGGCAGCAGCCAAAGTCGGTCTGAACGGCGGCTCAGCGGTCTACATCAGCGGCGAAGAAGCCGCCGGACAAGTGCGGCTGCGGGCCGACCGGTTGGGGCTGGCCAAGGCGCCGATCGCTTTGGCGGCGGCGACTTCGGTGCGCGATATCTTGACCTCGCTAGCGGGAATGGAGCCACCCGATCTGCTGGTGATCGATTCAATCCAGACTATGCATTCTGACCAGATCGAAGGTGCGCCGGGCACAGTCAGTCAGGTCCGCGCCTCGGCGTTTGAGCTGATCCGCTATGCCAAGGAAAACGGCGTTGTGCTGTTTCTGGTTGGCCACGTGACCAAGGACGGCTCGATCGCAGGGCCGCGCGTGCTGGAACACATGGTCGATGTGGTGATGAGCTTTGAGGGCGAGCGCAGCCACCAGTACCGGATCCTGCGCTGCCTTAAAAACCGGTTTGGCCCGGTCGACGAAATCGGCGTCTTTGCGATGGAAGGGGCAGGCCTCGCCGAAGTCGGCAATCCCTCGCTGCTGTTCCTGTCAGGCCGCGAAAACCCGGTTGCGGGCAGCGCAGTGTTCCCGGCGATTGAAGGAACGCGGCCCGTTCTGATCGAAGTGCAGGCGCTGATTGTCCGCCTTGCCAGTGGCGCCACCCCGCGCCGCGCAGTAGTTGGCTGGGATTCGGGCCGGATGGCGATGCTGCTGGCCGTGCTGGAGGCGCGCTGCGGGCTCAACTTCAGCTCAGCCGAAGTTTACCTCAATGTTGCAGGGGGTTACCGGCTGGCCGATCCCGCCGCAGACCTTGCAGTCGCCGCTGCGCTGGTCTCAGCTTTGGCTGACAAGCCGCTGCCGGGCGATGCGGTTTGGTTTGGTGAAGTTTCGCTGGCGGGCGAAATTCGTCCGGTTGCGCACGCCGCAATCCGGTTGCGTGAAGCGGCCAAACTGGGCTTTGGCAGCGCCTTTGGCCCGGGCGAGGCGGGCGGCAAAGTTGAGGGTTCGCGCTTCACTGCGCTGTCCCTCCTGCCAAATCTCGTTGACCGGATCATGGGTGGCGCGTAAATCCGGCGGATTATGACGGGTTTTGACATTGCAGTTCTGATCATGCTGGGCCTTGGCGCGATCACCGGCTTCATGCGCGGGTTCGTGCAAGAGGTGTTCGCCTTGGCCGCATGGGTGCTGGCGCTCGTCGCGATCCACAACCTGCACACACCGCTGACAACCGCGCTCGGCCCCTATGTTGGGACCGGCAGCGGGGCCGCCGTGCTGGCGTTCGCGCTGCTGCTGCTGATCCCCTATGCCATCGTCAAATTGCTCTCCAACAAGCTGGGTGAGGCCAGCCGTAATTCGGTGCTCGGCCCGATCGACCGGCTGCTTGGCTTTGGCTTTGGTGCGGTCAAGGGCATGGTCATCGTCGTGATGGCTTTTTCGGTGCTGGTGCTGGGCTATGACACGATTTGGGGCGCGGCAGGTCGCCCTGACTGGATCACTCAATCGCGGTCGTACCAATTCGTTGATGCCAGCAGCCGCTATCTGGTTTCAATGATCTCTGAACGCCGCAAGGAAGCGCTGAAATCCGAAGCGAGCAGGCTTGGTACGGAAGCGGTCAAAACCAAAATGTCTGGCAAATGACGAGCGCTGCGGCGCTTTACAATGCCGATGTTCTGGGGTTGGCGGTGCGGCTGGCTGACTATCCGCTTGGTGATGACCTGCCGCATCGTGCCAGCGCCCGCGCGCCGGTTTGCGGATCGACGGTGGAACTGGGGCTGGCGCTGAATGACCACGGCCAGATCGCGCGGCTGGGTCTAAAAGTCCACGCCTGCGCTATCGGCCAAGCCGCCGCCGCGCTGTTTGCCGGGTCAGCGAAAGGCAAAGCCCGCGCCGAAATCGCGGCATCACTGGATGAAATTGAGGCGTGGCTGACAGTCAGCGCCTCGCCCGCGCCGCACTGGCCGGGCCTTGCCACCATCGCCGCCGCGCGGTCCTATCCCGCCCGCCACGGCGCGATCCTGCTATCGTGGAAGGCCGCACTGGCCGCGCTTCCCTAAGCCGCGTGGCTTGGTTAGAGCGAAGCCAAGACCACAGGGGAGAATCCAACCATGAACAGCGAACCGGCCCGTCATCCGGCAGTAGCCCCCAGCGCGAAAGAGATGCGGCTGGTGATCGCCGCCTCATCCGCGGGCACCGTGTTCGAATGGTACGATTTCTTCATCTATGGCACGCTCGGCGCGATCCTGTCGAAGACCTTTTTCCCGACTGGCAATGCCACGCTGGAAATGCTGCTGTTCTGGCTGGTCTTTGCCGTCGGGTTCGGATTCCGGCCCTTGGGCGCGGTGCTGTTCGGTTATCTGGGCGACAAGCTGGGCCGCAAATACACCTTCCTTGTCACCGTGACACTGATGGGAATTGCTACCGCCGGGGTCGGGCTGATCCCTTCGGCAGAGACGATCGGCTGGTGGGCTCCCGCGATCGTGATCCTGCTGCGGATTCTGCAGGGGCTGGCGCTGGGCGGTGAATATGGCGGCGCGGCGATCTATGTGGCTGAGCATTCGCCCTATGCCCGGCGCGGCTATTTCACCAGCTACATTCAGGCCAGCGTGGTCGGCGGGTTCGTGCTCAGCCTGATCGTGGTGCTGGGCTGCAAGGCGGTAATGAGCCCGGAAACCTGGGCGGCGTGGGGCTGGCGGGTGCCGTTCCTGCTTTCGATCGTGCTGTTGGCGATATCGCTGTGGATGCGCTTCAAACTCTCCGAAAGCCCGGTATTTCAGGCGATGAAGGAGGAGGGCGAACTGGCCGGAAATCCGTTTGTTGAGAGCTTCACCTATCCCGGCAACAAAAAGCGGATTCTGGTCGCGCTGTTCGGGGTCGCTGCCGGGCTGACGGTGATTTGGTACACCGCGATGTTCAGTGGCCTCAGCTTCCTTAAGGTGACAATGCGGGTCGAAGATACCACCGCGGAAATTCTGGTTGGGATCGCCGCGCTGATCGGGATGGGGTTCTACCTTTATTTCGGGCACCTGTCGGATCGGATCGGGCGCAAGAAGCCGATTGTGGTCGGTTACGCGCTGACGCTGTTGCTGCTGTTCCCGACCTATTGGCTGCTGGGCAGTGCGATTCAGCCGGCTGGCGGGGCCAAGGAATGGACCATCGCTGGACCGGACTGCAATTTCAGCCCGTTTGCACAAGTTCAATCGACCGACTGCGGCAAGCTGATGGGCGATCTGTCCGCTGCCGGGATTGGTTATACGTTGAAGGTCGCGCCAGCGCTGCAATTCAGCCACGGCGATACCGCGATCCCCACCGACGGGCTCGATTGGAAGGATGCCAAAGCCCGCAAGGCTCAGGTCGAAGGCTTTGCCGGGGCCAAGGTATTCAGTCAGGAAAAGGTCAAGCCGACGCTGAGCCAGTCGCTCCAAATCCTCGCCGCGCTGCTGGTGCTGATGGCGCTGTCGGGTGCCACCTATGGCCCGGTTGCGGCGCTGCTGGCGGAGATGTTCCCAGCGCGGGTACGTTACAGTTCGATGTCGATCCCCTATCACATCGGCACCGGTTATTTCGGCGGGTTCCTGCCGTTCATCGCCGCCTATATCGTGGCCAAGACCGGTAATCCGTTCTCTGGCCTGTGGTACACTTGGGCCGTTGTGCTGATGGCATTCGTGGTCGCGCTGTGGGGGCTGCCCAACGGCAAGCCGCGCGATTTTGGTGATGATGCGGCCTGACCATGCCGTTTGAAAAGCCTTCCACACCGCTGCGCCTGACGTTGGACAGCGATGCGCTGATTGGCAACTGGCGCGCGCTTGACCATTTGTCTGGTGCGGCGCGGGCTGGGGCAGCGGTCAAGGCTGATGGCTATGGCTTGGGCGCGCGGCGCGTGGTTCGGGCGCTGGCCGGGGCCGGGTGCATGGATTTCTTTGTCGCCCATTTAAGCGAGGCAGCGCCCTTGCTTGATCTGGTTCCTGCCGCGTCACTGGCCGTTCTGCACGGGCCGCTGACGGTGCAGGACGCCGCCTATGCTCGCTCGGTTGGGGTGCGTCCGGTGATCAATTCGCTGCACCAAGCGCAGCTGTGGCTCGAAGCTGGCAGTGGGCCTTGCGATCTGATGATCGATACCGGGATCAACCGGCTCGGCGTGCCGCTGGTCGATCTCGGGGATCCGATCTTGCGGGGCCTGCAAATCGAAGTGTTGCATTCGCACCTTGCCTCAGCCGACGAAGACAGCCCGCAGAACGAATTGCAACGGCGGCGCTGGGATGAAGCGCGCAGTCATGTGCCGCACGCCCGCGCCAGCTTGGCCAACAGTGCCGGGATCACGCTAGGGGCCGATTATCACGGCGACCTGAC
>JANMHL010000385.1:0-3700 GCA_031375125.1 Novosphingobium sp.
ATCCGGAAATAGGTGGACAGCTCCATCGGACAGCGGACGCCTTCGGGGATGTAAACGAATGTCCCGTCCGAAAACACCGCGCAGTTGAGAGCGGAGAAGAAGTTGTCGTTCATTGGCACGATCTTGCCGAGCCACTTCTTCACCAGCTCCGGATATTCGCGGATCGCCTCGCTAATCGAACGGAAAATCACCCCGGCCTTTTCCAGTTCGGCGCGGAACGTGGTGGCGACCGAAACCGAATCGAACACTGCATCAACCGCGACCTTGCGCGCGCCCTCAACGCCCGCGAGCACTTTCTGCTCCTCAAGCGAAATGCCGAGCTTTTCGTAAACCCGCAGGATCTCGGGATCGACCTCGTCCAGGCTGGCCAGCTTGGGCTTGGCGCGCGGGGCCGCGTAGTAATAGGCATCCTGATAATCAATCGGCGGGATGTTGAGCTTAGCCCAATCGGGCATCGGCATGGTCTGCCAGTGCCGGAACGCTTTCAGCCGCAGGTCGAGCATCCATTCGGGCTCGTTCTTTTTGGCCGAAATGAACCGGACAGTGTCTTCATTCAGGCCCTTGGGCGCGAAATCGGTTTCGATATCGGCCGACCAGCCGTGTTCGTAATCCGCAACCTTGGCGGCGGCATCGTGCGCGGCTTGATCCTTGAGGACGGGACTGTCGGTCATAGCGCCACCCCCGCCAGCCGGGTCAGCGGCACATCGGCCAGAGCGCCGCGCATCGCCGCATTGACCACACCCCAGTGCGGGCGAACGGTACAGGCGCTTTCCAACCCGCAATCGTGCTTGCCGGTATCAACGCACGGGGTCAACGCAATCGGGCCTTCGACCGCTTCGATGATATCGGCCAGAGTAATCGCCGCAGCCGGGCGTGCCAGCTTGAGCCCGCCGCCCGCGCCGCGAACCGAGCGCAGCAGGCCAGCCGCAGTCAGGCGGCTGACCAGTTTTTGCACGGTGGGTGCAGGCAGCCCGGTTTCCTCAGCCAGTTGCGCTGCCGAAACGCGCGCCGAGCCGCAATGGCGCGCGGCGGCGCTCATCGTGACAACAGCATAGTCGGCCATGCTCGACAGGCGCATTGCGGGGACTCCGTTCAAATCGGACTGATTCGTTCCGGTTTCCCCTAGGCGCATCGCTCCCGACTGGCAATTGCCTGTTTGGCCAGTGATCTGCGGAGTGATCGCCGGACAAAAAAGAGCGGCCCCCGAACCGTGGTCCAGGAGCCGCTTTGTAAGTTAGGATCTCGTTGCGGATTGCTTCGAGTCCTTCGGGTCGCAAACTTTGATTACGCGGTCTTGGGACAGGTTGATTGTATAGAATCGACAGGCTGAGGGGTTGAATCGGCCTGAATCGGCATGTCTTGCGGTGGACAAGTGCTTTCACGACCCCCTTTGCGACTCGGCGAATCGACAGGCGAGTCGCGGGCTGGCATAGGCCGCACATCATGCTCTATTCGCTGCTCCGGCCCGCCCTGTTCCTGATCGAACCCGAAAAAGCCCACAACTTGGCGCTGGCCGCGCTCAAGGCCCTGCCGCTGACCGGCAGCGCCTGCGCCGATGGCCCGCTGGCGACGGAAGTCGCCGGGCTGCGGTTCCCCAATCCGCTGGGGATGGCCGCTGGGTTCGATAAGGATGCGCAAGTGCCCGATGCGTTGCTCGGCGTCGGGTTTGGCTTTGCCGAGGTTGGCTCGATCACTCCGCTACCGCAAAGCGGCAACCCCCGGCCAAGGCTGTTTCGGCTGACCGCGGATCAGGCCGTTATCAACCGGATGGGGTTCAACAACGGCGGCGCAGCGCTGGCGGTAGAGCGCCTCGCCCGGCGCCATGGCCGGCCCGGGATTGTCGGGATCAATATTGGCGCCAACAAGGATTCAGTCGATCGCGCCGCTGATTATGTCACGCTGACCCGATTGATGGCCCCGCTGGGGAGCTATCTGGCAGTCAATGTATCGAGCCCCAATACGCCGGGGCTTCGCGCGCTGCAGGATGAAGGCGCGCTGGCGGCATTGCTTGACGCGGTCTTGGCCGCACGCGGGAGCCACCCGGTGCCGGTATTCCTGAAAGTCGCCCCCGATCTGGAACCAAGCGATATCAACGCAATCGCCCGGATCGCGATCGACAAGGGGCTGGGCGCGCTGATCGTATCGAACACCACAATCACCCGCCCGCCGCTGAAATCAGCGCAGGCCAGTGAGGGCGGCGGATTGTCTGGCGCGCCGCTGAAAGCGCTGGCGCTGCAGCGACTGCGCGATTTCCGCAAGGCGACCGGCGGGCAGGTGCCGCTGGTCGGGGTTGGCGGGATTGCCAGCGCAGAAGATGCCTGGGAACGGATCCGGGCCGGGGCCAGTCTGGTCCAACTGTACAGCGCGATGGCCTATGCCGGGCCGGGAATTGCCCGCACGGTGACCAAGGGGCTGGAGCGGTTGATGCGCCGCGATGGCTACACGAGCATTGCCGAGGCGGTTGGAAGCGAATAGCATCCGCGCGATGAACCTGCGCACCCTTGCCCCACTCGCCCTGCTGACACTCGCCAGCTGCACCCCCGTTCCGCAATCGTCGGCACCGCCGCCGCAAGCGCAGCTGTACGAGAAGGGCATGGTCAGCGCTGCTGATCCGCGCGCGGCAGAGGCCGGGGCCGAAATGCTCCGCGCTGGGGGCAGCGCCACCGATGCGGCGGTTGCAACCATGCTGGCCTTGACCGTGGTCGAACCGCAAAGCAGCGGCATCGGCGGCGGCGGGTTTTATGTCACGACCAATGCCCGCGGACAGGTTGAGACGATCGACGGCCGCGAAATGGCACCGTCCGCCGCCCACCCCAAATGGTTCTTCAAGGACGGCGTGCTGCTGAAATTCCAGCAGGCGGTGCCCGGCGGCACCAGCGTCGGCGTGCCCGGCAACATCGCTTTGGCGGCCAAGGCCCACTCTGCGCACGGCCGCCTGCCGTGGGCGCAAGTGTTCGCCCCGGCGATGCGGCTCGCCCGCGAAGGCTATGTAATGTCGCCGCGGCTGCATGAAATGCTGGAAGAAAGCACCCGCACTGCCGCGTTCTCAGCCGCCGGCCGCGCGCTGTTTTTTGGCAGCGATGGCAAGCCGCTGCCAGCGGGGACCTTGATCAAGAACGCGTCGCTGGCCGACACGCTGGAACGCATCGCCCGAGAGGGATCAAAAGCGTTCTATACCGGCGCCAACGCCCAGTCGATTATCCAGCAGGTCACGCTGGCACCGACCAATCCGGCCCCGATGACCGAGGCTGATGTTGGCGCCTATGTCGCCAAGGATCGCGCCGCGGTTTGCGGCAGCTATCGCGGCTACCGGATCTGTTCGATGGGTCCGCCCAGTTCCGGCGCGACCACGGTGATCGCGACTTTGATCCAGCTGGAACGGTTCGATCTGAAAGCACTGGGCAAGGACAGCCCGGTTGCTTGGCACCTGATCGCCGAAAGCGAACGACTGGCCTATGCCGACCGGGCGCGTTACGCCGCTGATGCCGATTTCGTGACGGTCCCGGTGGCCGGGATGATCGACCGCAAATATCTGGCGGCACGGTCCGCGCTGATCAGCCCGGCTGGGTCGATTGCCAAGGCGGCGGCCGGCATTCCGCCGGGTGCGGAAAAGCTGTCCTACGCCGATTCGCCGCAGCTTAATGAAAAGGGTACTTCGCACTTTGCCGTAGTCGACCGGGCTGGGAACGCGGTGTCCTAC
>JANMHL010000319.1:0-15275 GCA_031375125.1 Novosphingobium sp.
CCCGCCGCTTGTTCGTGCCCATTCCAGTCGAGCCCGCCGAGATAGTCAGCCACCGAAATCTGAGCGGCGGCGGCCAGATCGGCCATGCTCATCGTCGCGCCCGCCAGCCAGGGGCGGTGATCGATCAGGTGGTCGATGTAATAGAGATGCTCATGCGCCAGCTTCATTGCTTCACGCAGAACCCGCGAATCCGGCGATTGGCGATAGATCAGCCGCTTCTTCATCCGCTCGTGCAGCATCGGCGCGGTGACATCGCCATAAAAGTTCTCGTCAAACAGCGCGACCAGCCGCCGGATTTCAGCCCGGGTTGTCGCGGTGCCGTTGATCATCGGGTTCTTGTCGACCGTCTCTTCGAAATACTCGCAGATCGCCCGGCTATCGACCAGCGTCAGGCCCTTCTCGCTTTCGTGCAGCACCGGCGTGCGGCCCGCCGGGTTGAGCGCTAGGAACTCGTCGCGCCCCTCCCACGGGTTCTCGCGCCACAGTTCATAGCCGATGCCCTTCTCGCTCATCAGCAAGCGAACCTTGCGGCTGAACGGGCACAGGGGGAATTGGTAAAGCTGCCACATCACCATTCCCATGCCGTAGCGTGATTCGCGCGTCCACCCATAGCGGGCCGAGCCAGGCAAGATTACAGGTGGAAAACTCTCAGGGTCAGGCTCCCTTGCCGCCCTTGAACAGCAGTCCTTCCCGCAGCCCGGCGTTGGATACGACCACCTCGCGCGGGGCGACCTCTGCCACCAGCGCCCACAGCATCGCCGAGGCATGGCTTAGCTGCGCCGCGCGAGCCGCGCTGATCCCCGGCATTGCCGCCAGCCGGCGCGGACCCAGTTCGCGCATCGCGGACTTGATCTGGCGGGCGTCGCTGGCCGGGAAAGCCGCGCCAAGCTCACCGCCAAACAGCTGAACCCGCGCCTTGTCGAGCGCGCGCCAGGCGCCGCCGACCAGCAGCAGCTGATCCCCGCGCACCGCCTGCAGCCAGTCCAACGGCCCCAGCGAATCTTTGATTACCCCGCGCAATTGCCCGCGCCCACCCGCCCGGATCGCCGCAATCGGCAATATTCCGAGCCGGAACGAGGCGCATTCGAACACTTTGTCATCGGCAATCCGCGCCAGTTCAAGGCTGCCGCCGCCAAGATCGGCAACCAGCCCGTGCGCACCGGGGTGCGAAGCGACAACGCCCCAAGCCGCCGCCTGCGCCTCTTCCTCGCCCGACAGCAGCCGCGCCGGTAGCCCCAGCGCGCGGACCTGGTCCAGAAATTGTGCGCCATTGGCGGCATCGCGCACGGCAGCGGTCGCGACAACCTGCAGGCTCTGCGGCTCAACCAGCTTGAGCAGCGCGGTGAAGCGCTTGAGCGCGCCCAGCGCCGCGCTCATGCTGCGTTGGTCGAGGCTGCCGCGCGCGACCACGCCCCGGCCCAGCCCAGCGACCAGCTTGTCATCGTACAGCACTTTGGGTTTGCGCTTGCTGCCGCTGAAAATAACCAGCCGGATCGAATTCGAACCGATATCGACAATCGCGTGGCGGGCGGGTTTCAGCATGCCAGCCGTGGTAGGCTGCGGCGCTTGCCCCGGCTAGGCCTAGTTGGCTTTATCCACTTTGCGATCCTATTCGGCGGCCATATCCGGCGGACCCAGCATCACGGGCGCGCGGCGGAGCGCACCTTGCGACTGGCGGTTATGCAGGGGGTGGCGGCGGGACCGATTCGGCCATCTTCAGGCAGCCTGCCACTTCCGCATCGCGCGCGCGCGCTGGATCAGTAGCCTTGGCATGATCGGATCGGATCACCGCGATCTGCGCCATATAGAACGACTGCAGTTGTTCGGGCGGCATCTTGCGCTCGTCGATCAGGCGCAATCCGGTCGAGATAAAGAAGCTCTTCCCGATGACTTCAAGCGGCGGAAACCGGCCGGCTCCTGGCACTTTGCTGTTCTGTTCGGCCACAACCAGCGCAAACAACGCAGAACAGCGGACTTGCGCATCGAGATCAGGCAAGGGCCCCGCCGTGCTGTTGCTCTGCGCCAGAGCGGCGAAAGGGTTCACGAGGGCGAGCGCCGCAGCGGCGGCAAACAGGGAGCGGTTCATCGCATTAGTCCTAGCGCCGCAATCCTGAACCGCAACTGTCCCCGACCCACCACCAAACTGGCTCCAGCACGATTGACCACCGGCTGGGAAGCGATACACGTGGCGAATCGCAACCGAAAGAGGAGAGGCGCTGTGTACAGCCACAACATGGTGGGGACGAATGATGTCGCCAAATCGAAGGCGTTCTATGACGCCACATTCAAGGCGATTGGCGGCAAAGAAGGGATTCAGGACGACAAGGGCCGCCTGATCTATATGCATGGCGGCGGGCTGTTTTTGGTAACGCCGCCGATCGACGGTCAGCCAGCAACCCCGGCCAATGGCGGAACGATCGGTTTTGCCATGGAAAATCCGGCACAGGCTGATGCCTGGCACGCAGCTGGCGTAGCCGCCGGCGGCACCGCCATCGAAGACCCGCCGGGCGTGCGCGCAGGCGGTTTTGGCGATCTCTATCTGGCCTATCTGCGCGATCCCGATGGGAACAAGCTCTGCGCACTCCACCGGATGGGATGAACCATCCGGTTGCCATCCGGCCCGACGGCACCCGCCGCGCGGAGACGCGCGTCTGGGTGCCAGAGGTGCCGGTGGCGCTGGAATTCAACGGCCTGTCCTATGCGGTGATGATGGCCAGCCCGCAGGACTTGGAAGATTTCGCCACCGGCTTTGCCCTGAACGAAGGGCTGGCCGCCACTGCTGCCGAAATTACCGACATCGCGATTGCGCAGGTTGAACTGGGCTGGATCGTTCGTGCCGCGCTGAGCGGCCTGGGCATCGACAAGCTGACCGAGCGAGTCCGCAACCGGGTCGCTGAATCAAGCTGCGGGCTGTGCGGGATCGAAAATCTCACCGAAGTCGCACGCCCCCTGCCCCCGGTCGCACCGCACAATGCGATCGCCCCCACCGCTATTTTTGCCGCGCTGTCCGCCTTGCGCGATCATCAGCCGCTTGGCCGTGCCACTGGTGCTGCCCATGCCGCCGCTTGGGTCGCTGCCGACGGCGCGATCGGACTGGTTCGCGAAGATGTCGGGCGGCACAACGCAATGGACAAGCTAACCGGCGCAATCGCCCGGGCGGGGCAGGCGCTGTCACCAGGGTTCGCGCTATCGACCGCGCGGTGCAGTTTTGAGATTGTCGAGAAAGCCGTGCGGGCCGGGGCGACCACACTGGTCACCGTTTCGCTGCCCACTTCGTGGGCGGTGGTGCGGGCCACGGCGGCAGCCCTCAGCCTGTGGGTGCTGGCCCGCGACGACGAAGTGACGTTGGTAAATGATGGGTCTTCTTAGCTCCTCTCCATTTTCGACGAATGTCGCAATTGGGGAGGACCAGTTTAACGCGCCAGCAAAAACACCGCGTGTTCCGCGCGCCATGCTGCCAAGGCCGGATTAGCCAGCGTGTCGCCCGTCAGGAACCACTGCCCCTCAACCCGGTAACCCTTCGCCGCCACCAGTTCGCGGAAATCGCGGACGGTAACATGATGGATATTCGGCGTTTCGTACCAGGCAATCGGCAGCAGCCGGGTGACTGGCATCCGCCCGTTCCACAGCAGGCTGGCCCGCACTTTCCAGTGGGCAAAATTGGGGAATGAGACAAACGCTTTGCGCCCGACCCGCAGCAGTTCGTCCAGCACCAGATCGGGCCGCTTGGTGGTTTGCAGCGTCTGGCTCAGCACCGCGTAATCAAACGCCGCATCGGGATAGTCGGCCAGATCGGTATCAGCATCGCCCTGCATCACCGACAGTCCGCGCGCCACGCATTCGGCCACGCCGTGCGGGTCCAGCTCCATCCCGCGGGCATCAACGCCGGAATCGTCCCTCAAAGCCGCCATCAGCGCCCCATCGCCGCAGCCGATATCCAGCACCCGCGATCCGGGTGCGACATTCGCGGCAATAATCGCGAGATCTGGGCGGAGCGCGCTCATTGGTTCAAAAACCCCGCAATAACCCGGTCCTGAGCGGGCACATCAAGCAGGAAGCTGTCATGCCCGAACGGCGCCGACAGTTCGACAAAGCTGACCGGCGCGCCCGCGGCATTGAGCGCGTGGGCGATGATCCGGCTTTCGGTGGTGGGATAGAGCCAATCGGTATCGAAACTGATCAGGCAGACCCGCGCGGTCACTTTGGCAAAGGCCTGAGCGAGGTGGCCGCCCCCCTCACCATCGGAAACTTCCTCGGCCAAGTCGAAATAGTCCATCGCCCGGGTGATATAGAGGTAGGAATTGGCATCGAACCGGTCGGTAAAACTGAGGCCTTGGTGGCGCAGATAGCTCTCGACCTGAAAATCGGCGTCAAACCCAAAGGTCTTTTCGGCGCGATCCTGCAGCCGCCGCCCGAACTTCTCGGTCAGGCCCGCTTCGGACAAATAGGTGATATGCGCCGCCATCCGGGCGACTGCCAGCCCATCGTCGGGACCTTTGCCGCTGGCCGCATAGTTGCCGCCCTGCCATTTGGGATCGGCCATGATCGCCTGGCGGCCAACCTCATGAAAGGCGATGTTCTGCGCCGAATGCCGCGCGGTTGAAGCGATCACCAGCACAGCCCGGGTCCGCAACGGCCAGTTGGCAGCAAACGACAGCGCCTGCATCCCGCCCATTGATCCGCCAATCACCGCGTGAAGCTGTTCGATCCCCATCAGGTCAAGCAGCGCCACCTGCGCCCGCACCATGTCGCGGATCGTAATCACTGGAAAGCGCATCGCCCACGGTTGGCCGTCATCGGCAAGACTGGCCGGACCGGTGCTGCCCATGCAGCCGCCCAGCACATTGGCGCAGATCACGTAATAGCGGTCGGTGTCGATCACTTTGCCGGGGCCAACCGACTTGCTCCACCAGCCCGGCTTGCCGGTGCGCGGGTGAGTGCTGACCACGTGCTGATCCATCGTCAGCGCGTGGAACAACAGGATTGCGTTGCTTTTGTCGGCATTGAGCGTGCCGACCGTTTCGTACGCAACCTCGACCCGCGCCAAGCTTTGCCCGCCGTCGAGCGCCAGCGGCGCGGGCAGCACCAGCGTAGCGTTGATCAGATTGAGCGCGTCCCCGGTCATGTTTGCCGCTTGGGCGAGGCAAAGCGGGCTGTCAATTCCCGGCAAGCCTGCTAATGGCCCTGCGCTATGACTGTAGGTCCGATACCCAAACCGTGGATCGCTGGAATCCACGCCTATGTCCCCGGCAAGAGCGCCGCTGCGGACGGGCGCCCGCTGGTCAAACTGTCAGCCAATGAGAACCCATTGGGCTGCAGCCCCAGAGCATTGGCGGCGCGCGTTGAGGCGGTTCATCCCGCGCTCTATCCCGATGGTGACAGCACTGCCCTGCGTGAGGCTTTGGGCGCATTCCACGCCATTGATCCGGCCCGGATCATCATGGGGTCGGGTTCGGGCGAGCTGCTTTATCTGGCCGCCAGCGGCTATGCCGGGCCGGGCGACGAGGTGCTGTTTTCGCAGTATTCGTTCTCGCTTTACGATATCGTCGTGCGGCGCTGCGGGGCGCAGCCGGTTGAGGCGCCTGCGACCGACTATGGCACCGATGTTGACGCGATGCTGGCTGCTGTCAGCCCAAGCACCCGGGTGGTGATCGTCGCCAATCCCAACAATCCAACCGGCACCTATCTGCCGCGCGCCGAAATTGCCCGGCTCCATGCGGGACTGCCCGATGACGTGCTGCTGGTGCTCGATCAGGCCTATGCAGAATATGTTGATCCGGCGCAGGACGATGGGTCGCTCGAACTGGCCTCAACTTGTGCCAATGTGCTGGTCACGCGGACGTTTTCCAAGGCCTATGGCCTCGCCGGGGAACGGGTCGGTTGGGGTACAGCTTCGGCGGCGGTGATCGATATCCTTAACCGCCTGCGCGGGGCCTTCAACATCAGCAACGAAGCGCAGGCGATGGCGCTGGAGGCTTTGGCCGATCAGGCGTTCGTCGAGCATTCACGCCACCACAACGCCGAAGTCCGCAGCGCCTTCGTTGCCGCCATCGAAGCCTTGGGCAACCACGGCATCACGCTGGTGCCAAGCGAGGCCAATTTCGTGATGCTGCTGTTCGCAGGCGCGCTGAGCGGCGAAGCGGCCTACAACGGGCTGGCTGAGGCGGGCTTCATCACCCGCTGGTTTTCAGGCTTCAGCCACGGCGTGCGGATCACCATCGGCACGGCTGAGCAGATGGACGCGATTGCCGCCTTGCTGCGCGATCTGGCGGAGGCCGCACGGTGAGCTTTGACCGGGTCGCGATTATCGGGCTTGGCCTGCTCGGCGGCTCGATTGGCCTGGCGGTGCAGGACTGTCTGCCCGGCGTGGCGACCACCGGTTATGATGCCGATCCCGCGACCCGCGCCCGTGCGGCGGAGCGCGGACTGGTCGCCCACGTTTTTGAAAGCGCCGCTGAAGCAGTCCGCGACGCCCAGCTAGTGATCTTGTGTGTGCCGGTTGGCGCGATGGGCGCGGCGGCGGCGCAGCTGGCTGGCGCGCTGGCCCCCGGCGTTATCGTCAGCGATGTTGGCTCGTCCAAGGAATCGGTTGCCAAAGCCTTGGCCGAAGCGCTGCCCGGCGTCAGCATCATTCCGGCCCACCCCGTCGCTGGGACCGAACGGTCCGGGCCGGACGCAGGCTTTGCCAGCCTGTTCAAGCAGCGCTGGTGCATTATCACCCCGCCCGATGGGGCCGATCCGGCGCAAGTCGCCGCGCTATCGGCGTTCTGGGAGGCGCTGGGCGCCAAGGTCGAGGTGATGGACGCCAAGCATCACGACATGGTGCTGGCCGTCACCAGCCACTTGCCGCACCTGATCGCCTATACCATCGTCGGCACCGCATCCGATCTGGAGGGCGTGACCGAGGGCGAAGTGATCAAGTATTCGGCTGGCGGTTTTCGCGATTTCACCCGGATCGCCGCGTCCGATCCGACCATGTGGCGCGACGTATTTCTGACCAACAAGGACGCGGTGCTCGAAATGCTGCAACGCTTCACCGAAGACCTGACCGCGCTGCAACGCGCAATCCGGGTTGGCGATGGCGATCAGTTGTTCGAACATTTTGAACGGACCCGCGCGATCCGCCGCTCGATCATCGAACTGGGTCAGGACGATGACCGGCCCGATTTCGGACGGAGCGATCATGCTGGTTGATCCGGCTACCGCCCACCTGCGCATCCACACCCGCCTGTTCTATGACTTTGCCGAACCCACCGATGTCCTGATCCAGCTTGAGGCCGCCGCGCTGCCCGAACAGCAAGTGCTGAACCCCGAACTGTGGCTGACCCCGGTGCTGCACTTTTCGCGCGTGGCCGGGCATGACGAGGTTGGGACACGGATCTGGTTGCGGGTCGAAGGGCAACTGGCGCTTGATTACAAGGCCGATGTCTTGATCGAACGGCCAGTGATCGACCTGTTCTCCCTGCCAGAAACCGCCCCGCACCGGCTGCCCGGCGAAGTGATCGATTACCTGATGCCGTCGCGGTTTTGCCCGTCTGACCGGTTCAACGCCTTTGTCGATACCGAGTTTTCAGGGCTGAGCGGCGGGGCCTGTGTCGCCGCGATCCGCGATTGGGTGGCCGAGCATCTCAGCTATGAACCCGGTGCCAGCACCGCCGCGACCTGCGCCACCGATACCTTTGTCCAGCGCAGCGGGGTCTGCCGCGACTATGCCCATCTGGTGATCGCGCTGGCCCGCGCCGCCTCGATCCCGGCGCGCTATGTCAGTGTTTATGCGCCTGACGTTCAGCCGCCTGACTTTCACGCCGTCGCCGAGGTCTATCTGGCCGGGGCCTGGCGCTTGGTTGACGCCACCGGCATGGCCGCAGCGCCCGAAGTGGCCAAGATCGGCGTGGGCCGCGACGCGGCAGACATTCCGTTCCTGTCGAGTTTTGGTTCCGCCGAAATGTTCGAACAAGTGGTCAGCGTCAGCCGGGTCACAGAATAGCCCAAAGGCAATAGCACCCGCTCAAAACCGTCCATGCTGAGCTTGTCGAAGTACTGTCCTTCTTGCGGCAGTGCATTGCGGCACGAAGAAAAGAACGGTCCTTCGACAAGCTCAGGACGGACGGGTTTTGGGGATAAGGTTGGGCCTATCGCCCCGCTGGTCAGCTGAACAGGAATACCCCGGCCACCACCCACATCACCGCTGTAGACAGCCAGCCGCCGATTTTCAGCTTTGGCCCGATTGCCAGATTGCCCATCACGCCCCGGTTGCTGGCGATCAGCATGGTCACCACCATCAGCGGCGGCGCCAGCAGGCCGTTGACCACCGCCGACCAATAGAGCGCCTTCATCGGATCGATCCCGATGAAATTGAGCGCGACGCCGCCCATCGTGGCGAGAGCAATCACCCCGTAAAATGCCTTGGCTTCGCGCGGCTTGCGGTCGAGTCCTTCGGTCCAGCCGAACGCTTCGCTGACCGCATAAGCCGCGCTGCCGGCCAGGATCGGCACGGCCAACAGCCCGGTGCCGATGATCCCGGTGGCAAACAGCGCAAAGGCAAAGTCGCCCGCGATTGGCCGCAGCGCCTCGGCCGCCTGCGATGCGCTTTCAATCTCGCGCACCCCGCTGGCGTGGAGCGTCGCGGCGGTGGCGATCACGATGAACAGCGCAACCACGTGTGAAAAGCCCATCCCGATTAGCGTATCGGTGCGGATCCGGCGCAGTTCTGCCCCGGCCACCCCATGCGGGCTGACGTGGAGCGGTTTGATATGGCGGCGGTGCTGTTCCTCAACCTCTTGCCCAGCCTGCCAAAAGAATAGGTAGGGGCTGATCGTGGTGCCAAAGATGGCGACCAGCGCCATCGCGTGCGGCTTATCGAACGTGAACTGCGGGACCAGCGTGCCATAAGCCGCCTCGGCCAAGGGCACCTGCGCCACGAACACCACCCCGACATAAGCGAACAGCGAAAGCGTGGTCCATTTCAAGAACCGGGCATAGACCGAATAGGACAGGAACACTTCGAGCAAAACACTGGCCAGACCAAACGCCACGGTAAAGCCCAGCACCGGCCCCGGCAGGATCAGCCCCAGCACTTCACCCATTGCCCCCAGATCGGCACCCAGATTGATCACATTGGCAATCAGCAGCAGGATCACCACCGTCCGCAGCAGCCAGACCGGATAGTGCTGGCGCAGGTTCTGAGCGATCCCTTTGCCGGTGGTCGCCCCGATCCGCGCGCAGATCGCCTGGATCGAGGCGAGCAGCGGAAACCCGAAAAACATCGTCCAGGCCAGGCCATAGCCGAACTGTGCGCCAACCTGGCTGTAGGTGCCGATCCCCGAAGGATCATCATCCGCCGCGCCGGTGACCAGACCCGGCCCCAGCACTTCAAGCGCAGACCGGCTTGCGCCGCTATGGGGGAACTGCGGTTTGGCCCGCCGTTTCACAGCTGGTTGAACGCGTTTATGGCCAGCCGGACCCGTTCTTCAGCCTCGTCACGCGGCAAGCCCGGCGGGACCACATCGACGATCCGATAGGTGATCACTCCCGGCCGTTTCAGCCAAGGCTTATACAACCGCCCGGAATCAACCGCGATGGCCACCACCGGCAGGCCCAGCAGCTTATAGATCCCAGCAAACCCCGCCTGCAGTCCGGGTGCTTCGCCGCGCGCGATCCGGGTGCCTTCGGGAAAGATCACTAATGGGCGGCCTTCGGCGCTGATCTTTTTGGCCGCGGCCATCATGTGGCGCAATGCTTTGGCGCCTTGCTCGCGTTTCACTTCGACCAGCCCATAGCGGTTGCCGACTAAGCCCCACAGCGGGATCCGCATCAGTTCGGCCTTGGCAAAAACGCCGGGGCGATGGAGCAGGCGGGCCAGATCAATCGCTTCGAAATAGCTCTCGTGCTTGATCGCCACGAACACTGGTCCGATGGGCATTTCGCCTTCCAGCCGGACCGTCTGGCGCAGGATAGTGCGCATACAAAAACGGTGCCAGCGGGCCCACAGATCGACCATCCGGCGGAACTGTTCGTCACTGCCCAGCAAGGCAATCGCGCTGGCGATGACCACGAATACAGTGCCGATGTAGAACACCAAATAGAACACCAGGCTCCGGATGATGCTGGCAAGTTGGCCCATTCCCGATCAACCCCCGACCGTGCGCCAGACCAGCCGGGTCAGCAATTTGTGGTATTCCAGAAACAGCATCCGCAGGCTCGGCTGCGTCGGCACGGCATCTTCGACGATGGTTACGGTCGCGGGCACTTCCTTGCGCAGCTCCATGACCGCGCGGCGCATATGCCAGTCGCTGGTTACCACCCGCACCGATTTCAGATCCTGTCCGGCGATCCAGTCAGCCGTTTCGCGGGCATTGGTGGCGGTATCGGTGGCGGCAAATCCCAGCGTCACGCAGCAAGCCATCTGCAGGCTGCCGATCCGGTATTGCACTGCAAATTCGTGCGGCTTCACTTCGCGGTCGACGCCTGAAACCAGCAGCTTGGGCGCCCAACCCTGTTGCAGCACTTCCAGGCCGCGGTCGATCCGGCCCTTGGCGCCGGTCAGCACCACCACCCCATCGGTGTGAACATCCGCGGCGGGCTGCGGCAGCGCCACAGCGAACCAGATGAAGCCCAGCGCCCAGGCCAGCAGGACGGCAGAGATCAAGCGGCGCAACATGGCGGTTACAACATCTTCCTCAAGGCGCGGATCACGGTTTGACGCGCAGTCAGCATCGCCAGCAGCACCCCGGCAATCGGGATCAGCGCCAGCAACAGCCAATCGAACCAGTCAAGCGCGCCCGAATCAACCAGGCCCGCCTCCAGTCCCGAAAAGCGCTGGCCCAAAAACAGCACCGCGACCAGCCCCAAACCGAGGCCGACCGCACCACCGCCCGCCGCATCGAAGCCAATTGCGCGCTGGAATATCCGGGCAATCTGCGCGTCGCTGCCGCCTAGCAGGTGCACCACTTCAATCGTTTCGCGGTTTACGCCCAGGGCGTTACGCACCGCCAGCAGCACCGCCGCCGCCAGCGCCACCCCCAACAGCGCGACAAGCGCCAGCGCCAGCCACTGCAGCGAATCAATTGCTTTGAACACCGGCTTGAGCCAGCTCGACTGCGCATCAACCCGCGCCGCTGGCGCCACCGCGCGCACTTGGCTGCGGATCGCGCCGAGCTTTTCCCCGTCGACCGGATCGCGCAGCCGCACGTCGACCAGCGCTGGAACCGGGATCTGATCCTCACCGGTTCGCGCGCCCAGCCACGGCTCGATCAGCTTTTCGACTTCATCCTGCGAGACGATCTGAACGTCCTCGACCCCCGGCATCGCCTGGATTACCCGCGCTGCGGACCGGGCCTGTTTGTCCCGCTCAACCGGATTGGCCTCAACGATTTGAACGGTCACCCCGCCCGACAGCGCATCAGCGGCGTTGCGGGCCGTATTGCTGAGCGCGAGGCCAGCGGCGGCGGCAATTACCGTCAGCGCGACCATGATCGCAATCACCCACGGCATCGGCCCGGCCAGCCGCCCCTGCGGCATCAGATCGGGGCTGCTGCCGCCCGAGATTGAGCGCAGCCGCTGAGCGATTGAGCCAGTGAACGCCGGAGGGAGCCGCATCGCCATCGCCTCAGCCCCGCGCCCCAAAGCCGCCCGACGGGCGCGGCGGATAGCGCAGCGCCCCGGTTGGATCGGACAGCCGCCCTTTATCCAGCCGCATGATCAGCGAATCCGGCACCTTGCGCAGCAAATGGACATCGTGAGTGGCGACCACCACCGTGGTGCCCATCCGGTTGAGAGCCTCAAACAGCCGCAGCAGCTTGATCGCCATATCGGGATCGACGTTGCCAGTCGGCTCGTCCGCGATCAGCATTTCGGGGCGGCCGATCACCGCGCGGGCAATCGCCACGCGCTGTTGCTCGCCGCCCGATAGCTGGGCCGGCAGCGCGTGCATCCGCTCACCCAATTTGACCCATTCGAGCATATCGGCGACCGGCTTGGTCAAGTCCTTCTCGGCCACGCCCGCGACCCGCAGCGGCAGCGCGACGTTATCAAACGCCGACAGGTGCTGAACCAGCCGAAAATCCTGAAACACCACCCCCAGACGGCGGCGCAACGCAGGCAAACGCTCTCTGGGAAGCGTGATCGCATCGGTCCCGAACATCCGGATCATCCCGCGCGACGGGCGCTGGGCGAGGTACAGCAGCTTAAGCAGCGAGGTCTTGCCCGCCCCGCTGGCCCCGGTCAGGAAATAGAAGCTGCCGGGGAACAGCGTGAAGGAAACGTCGCTCAGCACTTCACGGTCGGTGCCATAGCGCAGGCCGACGTTGTCAAAGTGGACAATTTCCCCGTCAGTGCTTTTGGTCATCGATCAGGGTCAGTCCGGTCGGGTGTCAGGGCCTTGGCAGGGCTATAGCGGCCAATCCATGTGGAAAAAAGGGCATAGCTTTGCTCGTTTCCCCAGCGAGTGCTTGCCGCATGGCCGCTCGCCATGCTTAACGCAAGCATCATGATAATTGCCTGCCCCGCCTGCGCCACGCGTTACGTCGTTCCTGACAGTGCTGTTGGCGTGGACGGACGCACCGTGCGCTGCGCCAAATGCCGCCATTCCTGGTTTCAGGAAGGGCCGCGGATCGAGCTTCCGCCCACACCTGCGCCTGAGGTGGTTGCACCGCCCCCGCCGCTGACGCCTGCTGCGCCAGTAGCGGCCCCGGCACCGCCCGAACCTGAGGGCGATTTCGCTGCTCCGGCTCCGCCCGCCGAGGCCAGCTGGGCCGAGCCCGCTGCGCCAGCGCCAGTTGCTGAGAGCCAGGCTGAGGCTGAACCCACCTCGCCCCCGCCGCTCAATTTCAACGACGATTTCGTGCCCCCACCGCCGCCCGAAGCGACCGTCGCGATCACCCCGGCCGCTTGGGACGATGACCAGTCACAGTTCGCGCACGAGCCGCCGTTCCGCGCGCGCCGCAACCCGGCCAAGCTGTGGATGATGGCCGCCGCGCTGTTCGCGCTGGTCACAGTTGGCGCAGTCGCGGCGGCGGCCTACTTTGGCCTGCCCAGCTGGGTGCCGTTCGCGCAGCAGCGGTTTGCCGAGGAGCAGCCCGGGCTCAAACTCGATTTCCCGGCCAAGCTGCAAGGCCAGCGCGAGCTGGAGGACAAGAGCTGGTTCTTTGAAGTCAACGGCACGATCACCAACATCTCGCAAACCTCGCGTTCGGTCCCGGCAGTGTTGATGGTGCTGAGCGACGCGCGCGGCCGCCAGGTCTATTCGGCTGAGATCAACGCCCCCAAACGGGTGTTGGCGCCGGGCGAAAGCGTGCAGATTAACGAGGCACTGGCCCCGGTACCCAAGGCTGGCAAGAAGGCTGAATTCGGCTGGAAACCCGGTTCTTAAGCCTTACTCGAATTCAACTGAGACTTGCCCATTCGCCCGGCGGCGAACCTGCCGCCGCGCGCCGCCCTCGCCCGGATCGGGGCTAGAGGTTTCCGCGCGCAATATCTCCGCCGTGGCCCGCACGCTGACTTGCGCGCCGCTTGGCGGACGGGCATCGACTGGCCCGGCCTGAGGCACAGCGGCGGCAAGAACAAAGGCGATCAGTGGCGGCACCCGGAAAGGGTAACGCGCGATTCACCATCCGCGCAACGCCGTGGTCCGCGCCGTCCCCCGCCGGGACAAGCTGGGCGCGCGGCTTAACGCGGGTTTCCAGCTTGCGGCCCCCCGCCCCCTTTGCTAGGGGACCGCTCCTACCCCCCCGGGGCGCCAGAAATCCCAGCGATTTCGCGCCCCGTTGATTTAGCGGTCGTGGCGGAATTGGTAGACGCGCAACGTTGAGGTCGTTGTGGGCGAAAGCCCGTGGAAGTTCGAGTCTTCTCGACCGCACCAATCCCGATGGCAGTGACAAACACCCCCCCGCGCGGGCCCCGCCGCCGCATTTCGCCGCCCCGCCGCAATCCCCCGTTGACACCCCCCCAAGCCCCGGCTAGTGGCCCCCTCCTACCCGGCACCCGCGCGCATTGGCGCTGGTGCCAACCGTGCCCAGATGGCGGAATTGGTAGACGCACCAGCTTCAGGTGCTGGCGCTCGCAAGGGCGTGGAGGTTCGAGTCCTCTTCTGGGCACCAGTTTTTTGGAAGGTGAGAATGTCCGGGGGACATTCTCCCAAAAAACTCCCGAGCGAAAGCGACGGGGCACGCTATAGGTTTTAGCGATATTGGTTCCGGCCTGCCGAAGCTGCGATTAGATGTTCGCTTCCAGCAATTCGATCTCTGCGGCCGTCAGGTCGAACAGAGCATAGACCTTGGTGTTGATCTCAGCCTCGATCCGGGCGATTTCGGCAGTCAACGCATGGATTTGGGTGCGGTTTTCGGTGATCCAGCTGTCCCACTCGCTGCGTTCGCGCAAGGGGATGTCAGCCTTGAACACCTTTTTGACCTCGGCCTGAAACGCGGCGAAGTCGGGCAGGTTCCACCATTCCTTCAGTCTGTTGGTCAGCTTCACCGCACCGCCGGGGGCCAGATCGGGAAGGCGGCGGGTGATGTCCTGCTGCAAGCCGTAGCGCTTCTCGGCAGCCGCCTGCGCCGCTTCTGCCAACGAGCCGAGTTCGGCCTTTTGGGCGTCGGTGGCTGGGGGGATGGGGAGCGTTTCCAAATCCGCAGCATCAGCCTGAGAGAAACCACCGCTCAGAGGAGTGCTTTGAGAGCGCAAGTGAGACCAGCAAATCGAACTGTTTAGTACTGCCAGCAAAGATCGATCTGGGGTAGGGATCGAGAATAGCGCGTTGTTAATGTATTGGCCGTCAGCATCGAACGAAAATTCCGGTGTTTTGAGAAACCGCGAATACGTGATTTTCTGCTCCTGAAATCTCGCTTCATATGCTCCTTGTGCCTGCTGGAGCTCGAACCATTCCTGATCTGTTGCCCGGCCTTCCAGGCGCGCTCTAAATGGGCTTAGCCAGCTCCGAACTGCCGGATAGTTGTCAATATTGATTCGATTTTTAGGGATATAGATAATCCAAAGTCCACGAGACTGCCTATGCCAACGGCGCAGGTCTTTGCCTTCAAGGAATGGCTTGAGCAATTCGGCGGAGCGCGAGTCTTCGCGGCACAGTTTCTCTTTGGTCGGGGTGTCAACGACGAAGGCCTCGTTTAGCCCGGTCTTGATGCCGTACAGAGGCGAGCCATAGATCTCTTTGAGTGTTGGCTTGCCCGAATTGATTTTTTCTCGCAGTGATCGCAGCTGAGGATTTTCGAGTTCCCACGATCCGTTGCCTAGGGCATTTTGCGGATATGGCTGCATCGAGG